>CAYTGT010000041.1:0-10115 GCA_964437405.1 uncultured Alistipes sp. | reverse complement strand
GTCACTCCACCGAAAGTCTTTAGACTTGAGGATTGGAGTCTCTAACGACAAAATATGTAGAGATGCCAATCCTCAAAACTTTCAGTTTTTCGGTGGCATGACTTTCCAATTAAAGTTGCGCGTTAGCCCATTTTTGCATTTTGAATCTTGCATTTTGAATTTCCATCATGGGTGTGCCAACAAAAAAGCCTACCGCACGATGTGCGGCAGGCTTAAATATAGCGTTTTAGTTAAAAACTACTTCTTGATGAGCTTCATTGCGAAACCACCACCGTTAGCCATCTTAACCTTAACCTTCTTAGAGTTATCTACGCTCTGCTTAACGATGCGGAAGTCACGAGCGATAGCGTTAGCCTTGTAACCGTCAACCATGTTAACCAACTCATACTGACCCTCTGGCAAGAATGAAAGGTCAACCTCGATCTCGCGCTGGTTCCAGTTGTTAAGACCACCTACATACCAATCATCACCGCTGCGGCGAGCGATCACTGCAAACTGACCAACCTTACCGTCCAAAGCCTTAGTCTCGTCCCATACAGTAGGGATAGAAGCGATGAACTGAGTGCACTCTGGCTCCTGCTCGTAGTTAGATGGAGTGTCGCACAACATGTTGAATGGAGACTCAAATACAACGTACATAGCCAACTGGTGGCAACGTGTACCCTGGCTCATAGGATCTGAACCGCTCACGCGATATGTCGACTTGTTACCGTTGAGCATAGCACCCTGAGTGTAGTCCATAGGACCAGCAACCATACGGATGAATGGGATCTGAGTGTCGTAAGTCACCTGGTCGAAGTCTGAGAAGCGTGACCACTTCATCTGCTCCAAACCGTTTACACCCTCGTAGTTTACTACGTTAGGATACTTACGTGAAAGACCGCAAGGCTTGTAAGCACCGTGGAAGTCACACATCAAGTGATACTTAGCGGCAGTAGCAGCAGCACGCTCATAGAAGTCAACCATCTTCTGGTCGTCACGATCCATGAAGTCGATCTTGAAGCCCTTAACGCCCATCTCAGCATAGTGCTTGAATACGTTGTCCATATCGCGATCTACAGCCCAGTAACCGCCCCAAAGAACGATACCTACACCACGATCCTTAGCATAGTCGCAGAGGTGCTTGATGTCGATCTGTGGGATGATCTGCATAAGGTCAGCCTTGAGGTTTACGTTCCAACCCTCGTCAAGAATCACATACTCGATACCGTTAGCAGCAGCGAAGTCGATGTAATACTCGTAAGTGCGGTTGTTTACGCCTGGCTGGAAGTCAACACCACGAAGACCCCAGTTGTTCCACCACTCCCAAGCAACCTTACCTGGCTTAATCCAAGATGTGTCGCCGATTACGTTCTCGTGGCTCAAGCGGAATACCATATCGTCATCCAAGAGCTGTGCATCGTTGTCAGCAACGATACATATACGCCAAGGGAATGAGCGCTCGCCATCAACCTCAGCGATGTAAGGCTTGCGGCTCTCTACCAAACCCTGCAACATGTTGTGACCACCCTGCTTGATCTTGTCAGGTACAGGAGCATAGTTAGCCTCCAAAGTAGTGTCGCTGTTGCTATTGTAGAGGTACATACCTGGGTAGCTCATCAAGTCAGACTCAGTGATACAAACCTTACGGTCGCCCAAGTCAACGAGTACAGGCAAGTACATCAAACGCTTCTGACCCATCTTCTTCATTGGCTCGATGAAGTAAGGGCCCTCGAATGACTGGAAATACTGCTGGTCGATCTCCTTGTTAGCGTTAGAGCGAGTGTAAGAGCAGTAAACTGTTGGGTCACCCTCGAAAGCGTACTCAGAGATCTCGTTCTTTACGGTGTAAGCACCCTTGCGAGTAGAGATGAAGCGGTAAGCAGCAGCCTCATCGTAAGCGCGGAACTCGATAGCGTAGTCGCCCTTGAAAGTAAGAGTCAAAGTAGAGCACTTATCCTCTACCTGAGCCTTCTTGTAAACAGGAGCAGGGATCATCTGATCGATCTTGCCTGCTACAGCCTTACGAAGACGTGGAGCAACACCCCAAGTCTCGTTCTCGCCAATCTGCATAGCGATCTGTGAAGGGTTGATCACAGTCTTACCATCAGCCTCAACACTCCAACGGATGTCCTGATCGATAGTAACTGTTACCTTCAATGTACCATCAGGTGAAGTGATGCTCTTCACTGTTGGCTTAGCCTCGGCAGCAACCATAGCACACAAGGCCATCATCAAAAATAATACTTTTTTCATGCTTTTATTAAATAAATTGTTCTGTATGTATTTCTTGGGCCAAAGTTAAGCATTTTTTTAATTCAAAGCTAAATTATTACTATCTTTACCTACCGAAACTAAATAAATTTGTCACATAAAGACTATTTAGGCACCTATTTTTATGAAACCGACTAACTTACAGCTCATCGAGCAGTTTCTCACATATATAATCGGCGTGAAGCGTTATTCGCCGCTAACGGCGAGAAACTATCGTCACGATCTGGAGGTGTTTCTTCGCTGGGGCGAGGAGACCTCGGGTGGCGATTTTGAGCTTTTGCAGGTTCGTGGCGAGGATCTGCGCCGCTGGATGATGACGCTTGCCGATTCGGGAACTTTGAAGAGCGTTTCGATCAATCGCACACTCTCCTCGATCCGCTCGTTCTACCGCTACTTGCGCCGCGAGGGGATTATCGAGCATAATCCTTTTGTTTCGGTCAACTCGATGCGCACCTCTCGCCGCCTGCCCAAATATGTTGTCGAGGAACAGATGGCGCGAGTCGTTGAGCGAGTTCTAAGCGATATCGAGAGCGAAGATTTCATTACCGCCCGCAATGCTTTGATCGTTTTGATGTTGTACGCCGCAGGTCTGCGCCTTGCCGAATTGGTAGCTGTCGACATGGAGGATTTCGAGGCCAATTTTTCCTATTTGAAGATTCGCGGAAAGGGCGACAAGGAGCGAGTTGTTCCCATTGTCCGCCGCCTGGGTTCTGCGCTTAGGCAATACAAAAAATACTTTTTAGACGAAAAAATTTGCATAAGTCAGCAAAATCCACTATTTTTATCAAAGCGAGGTGAACGTATCTCTCGTAGCGATGTCCAGCGTAGTGTGGCACGTCTTCTGCGGGAGTGTGGAGTAGAGGGTAAGATCTCGCCCCACGTATTGCGCCATACCTTTGCTACTCACCTGCTTAACGAGGGTGCCGATTTAAGGGAGATTCAGGAGTTGCTTGGTCACTCGTCACTCCGCGCCACGCAGGTCTACACTCATAGCAACATTGCGCAACTTAGTCATATCTACTCTAAAGCACACCCCCGTGCTGAGCAAGAGGTGCCAGATGAGGTAAAAAAGTAGAGCTAAATGTCGCTGATGCCAACGAGAGGGCTGGTGTTGTGTGAGTAAGAGGGTCGGAGAGGTTCTGAACCGTAAATAAGTGATTATCGCCCTATGGCTTTTTTGATGCCAGATGGGTGTTAAGATAGTGTTTAATTTTAAATTTTTGGGCTATGAACGTACAGATCCAGTCAGTGAAGTTCGATGCAGGTCAGAGATTGCTCGAATTCATCGAGAAGAAATTAGCCAAGTTGGACCGCGTTGCAGCAGATGCGACAGGTGTCGATGTTGTGTTGAAACTTGAAAAAGATGACGAACACGGCAACAAAATTGCAGTTATAACCTTGCGAATGCCTGGCGGCGATATCCGCGTTGAGGAGCAGGCTCGCACATTCGAGGAGGCAATTGACAGCTCTATGGATGTCTTGAAGCGTCAGATCGAGAAGCGTAAGGAGAGATAATCCCCTTCGCCCTCGGGCAAATCAATAAGTATAAATTTGAAATTATGGAGCTGTTCAAGAGTCATTGGACAGCTCCTTATGTTTGATATTATAGCGTTTGCCGTCAGAAGCGATTTAACCTATAATAATATATAAAAGACTTAATTTTAACCACTTCGTTATGCCACCTTATAAGGATCCCGATCAGATCGTAAAATATGAGCCTCACTATTCCGAGCAGGGCCTCAAACAGAAACTCAAAAAGGTTGCTCGCCGCGCGGGAGTTAAGGTCGTATATATTGTCCTGCTGTTATTCTATGCCATCCGTAGCGAAAAGGTATCGGCTAAGGATAAAGCCATCATCTATGGTGCATTGGGCTATTTTATCCTGCCGTTAGATGTTCTGCCCGATCTGATCCCTTTGCTCGGTTATAGTGACGATTTAGGGGCGTTGATCATTGCATTGAGTCGTGTAGCAAAGTGTATTGATGATGATGTCAAGGCACGCGCCAAAGCCAAATTGGATCAATGGTTTCCCGACTACGACCCCAAAAAGATTGAGAACGTAGGGTAAAACGCCGCCAACAACTTGTAGCCTTCCCTCCCCCTCCACAAAAAACCGATGGTGCTTGACTACTGCTGAGCCAGGCACCATCGCTTCATTTGTTGTCTACGTTACATCGTGTAAACTGTAAACGCAGTAGATTACTTCTTCTTTGGCTTTTTGTAGGTTGGCCATGCGCCACCTGTGTTGTAGAGCTGGTTATTTTCCAAGCCGCTCTTACCCATACCCTTCTTCATCAGGCTCTTGAGCTGATCGAGGTGTGAGGTGTATACTCCGCGTGGCAATACACCATGCTCGGTGCAAATGCCTGCCGCCATACCCACAACTTCTCCCATCATACCTGTAGTACGCATCACACGTACAGTACCCAAGCCGATATGTGTCACGCTGATATCACGACCCGCCATAAAGAGGTTGTCGATATTGCGCGAATAGAGGCAACGATAAGGCACAGCGTAAGGATTAGTCTTACCATGTACGCAGATCGATTTAAACTCATTGCCTGGGAAGTATGCCGTATTCTTTGGATCAGGGTAGTGCAGGTCGATGCTCCAAGTGGTTGTGAACGATGCATCGGGATATTTCACTTCGTTGACCAAGTCGTTCTCGGTCAAGACGTGGTCGCCCAACAAGCGGCGTGACTCGCGCTTACCTGCTACATAAGCCACCCAACCTAACTTACGGTTCTTGTATTTATCGTTCTCTGCAAGGTGATTTTTCAGGTAGCTCCAATTAGAATATACCACCATCAAACCGTAATCGCGAATGCGCTCAAACTCCTTACATTGGTCGCGGTTCATGCCTGTCTCCCAAGTCCACTCACCCATTGTCACCTTTTGGCAACTCTCGTCAGTGAATGTCAAGCCGTGCTCGAAGAGAGGGAATGTCTGAGCCTCCTTCTCCTCTACCGAGTACCATTGTACCGATACTCCCATCGTCATCTTGTCGGCCTTCTCAGGAGCCGATGGCTCGTTATACTCGCTACGTGCCTCGCGACCCATTGCGAAGTCGGCACCTGCCAAATATCCGACAGTACCGTCACCTGTACAATCCGAGTAGATAGGGGCTACAAACTTCACGATCTCGCCCGACTCGATATGCTGGGCATAAACTGCCGAGATGTGACCATCCTTGCTGTCGACCTTGTAAACGCGATATGAAGGGTAGAGATCCAAATTCTCCTTCTCGGCCTCTAAGAATGCTCGCTTCTTGTCATCCTCATAGAACTCCGCAGGCTGTGCATTACCACCCTTCAAAGGGCCAAACTCCTTGATCATATTACCCAAGTTGGTGTAAGGCTCCATCTCGATGTGGCCACCCAAGTGAACACGAGTCTCCGAAGAGTTACAACCTCCCCAGATTGGGCGGTCGTTAATAAGTGCCACCTTAGTACCCATTCTCGCCGCAGCAACCGATGCGCAAATACCTGCCACACCACCACCTACAACGACAAACTGATACTTCACCTCGCGGATCTGCTTGCCTTGCTGCTGCTCGCGGAATGTAGCCAAAGCCTCACCCTCGGCAGGAGGCAACTGTGTCTTGTTGGTTGTAAACCAGATCGCATCACAACGGCCATCAAAACCTGTCAAGTCGTGCAACTTGATCTCGGCCTCAGAGCCGACTCTTGCCGAACCAACATACTGCCACATCCACTTATTACCCTTGTTTCCGAGTACGGTCTTAAGCTCTGTGCCGTTGACGCTAAGTTTGAATGCGCCCGCACCCTCGCCCTCAGACCAAGGCGATGTCCAATTGTATGTGCGCACCCAGATGTGATACTTGCCCTTCGCAGGGAAGCTCACCGTAGTCGAAGCATCCTCTACCGCCTGACCCATGCCGTGCGCGATCAGGTATGGAGAGCCCATCTCGAAGGTAAATTGCTGATCCACACTCCAGCCGCCCTTCTGAGCGAAGCTCTCGGTCTCAAGCCAAAGTGTCGCATCCTGCCCCGAAGAACATGCCGCCAACGAGAGCAGCGCGAAGAGTGCAAAAATTACTCTTTTCATAATCTAATCTGTAAATATTTTTAGCCATCCTAAACCAATAAGCCCGCCACCCATCTGTGCGGCAGGCCTATCGACAAAATTTTACTTATACTCAAACCATGCTGTAGCCTTGGTGTCGCAGTCAACCTTGACGCGAATCCAACGAGCCTGGAATGATTGTGGGAAGCGGTGCTCGAATGTCTGACCTGGGGTAACCTTGAAATTCCCGTAGCAGAACCACTCGCCATCACCCGTAGGATCAACCTCGACAGTAAATGTAGCATCACCCGAATTTGTATGAGTGAGCGACATTGTACGCTTGTCGTAGAAACCAATCAAGAAAGGATCTGATGCCTGGCCAGCCTTAACAGGAGTCTCTACCCAAGGACCACCATGACCTGTTGGCTTACCCATCTTCCACAAATCCTCGATAACACCAGCCCAAACTGCCGCCTTGCCATCGTCTGAGAGTACGATGTGTGCGTTCTCTGCGGCCTTACTGTGGTCAATACCTGTGAACATCATCATACCGCGATATGAGGCATAGTCATTGATAGCAAACTTGTGAGATGATACAGGGCGAATCTTTGCATAACCATCGGCGTTCTCAGCAGGCAACTCATAGAATGTACCGTGGCAAGAGAAGAGGTCACGCTCGGTAGCTACCTCGCGGCAGATACGCAACTTCTGATTGGCGATCATCTCGCTATACTTGTCATGACCCAAAGGCAAACGCCAACGGCGATCCTTTGCATCCACGATCAATACCGAACCCTTATCAATCTCGATAACATCCTCTGGAATAGCGAACTTGTCGGCGATATGCTCCTTCATCTCGGCATCGTCCTTAGCCTGAAGGTTCATCTGTGCATCCAACTCATAATAAGCCTGGCCATCAGCTGTTGAAGCCAAAACGCCCAATGCGCGGCGGTTGTCAGGCAGACCATACATCAAACCCTCAGAATCGCCCGCCTGCTTGATTGTTGCCAAGCCGTTGAAGATAGCGTCAGGCTCTGTGGTACGGGTCTCAGCCTCAGCCCAAACGAATGTCAAATCAGCCTTGATGTCGGCGTTGCTTGTCGCGCGAATCCAAACACCCTGATCCGCAGACTCGAATGCTACGAACTGCGAAGATGAGGCAGGAACCTCCACCTTGCGCAACTCTGTCCACTTGTTGTCACCCGCCTTGTCGACCTCGAATGTGATCACAGCAGGCTTAGAAGAGCGGTTAGCGACCCATGCACAACGGTTATCCCAACCATTGAAGAGGAATGGATCAGAAGGCACGCCAGCCTTCACCTCCTCCTTCAACAAGATAGAACCACCAGCTGTTGTAGGACCTACGTTATCAGGTGTAGACATATCACCAAACCAGAGATTTGAGTGGCTCTGGCCTGGGCCACCGATATTACCCTTCTGCTTACGCTTGTTGAGGAACTCGCTCTGAGCCGAGTCATCGCAACCAAATACCAAACGGCCATTCCAATTAGCGAAGTCGGCGATCACCTTCAAGTATGCACCACGTGGCGCAATACCTGCTGTATTCTGCGAAGTGAAAGTCTGTGGGAAGCGCCAGAACATACCGTGCATTGTCATCAAGTAGTCAGGCTTCTCGGCTGTGCCGACATTACGGATACGTGGCCACTCAGTATTCCAACCGTGTGCGCCGTCATACGCGAAACTTGCCTTTGGCAAGCGGTAGAATGTCCAACCAGCAAACTTATCGCGGCAAGCCAAGATTACCGATTTGTAATCCCAACCCAATGCCCAGATTGGATCGTCTGTCGAAGCGTTACCCTCGATTCCGCCTGGGCCTGTCACCTCGGTAAACTGTTTGCGGAGGATCACCTTCCAATCCTTGCCGTCCCACTCAGCCAACGAGCCTGAAGGAATGTCGAACTGTACGCGTGCCAACTCGCCCTCCTCGCCGTTGTTAGAGTATACAGCCACGCCCTGACTCGAGTAGAAACCCTTGCCATGATAACCTGGCAACAGCGGACTCAAGCGACCCTTGAAGCCCTCTTTCTGCATCTGGTTACCATCCTTATAGAGTGTCTTAACCTCCAAAGTATTGACATCGACATCGTAGAATCCAGCCTCCATCGAAGCATACAAGATGCGATTCTCAGGATCGGTCAAGTGAGCCGCATTTCCTGTCGGACGGCCTGGAGCCACTTCGTAAGGGATAGTTCTCACGTTTCCCTTAGCGTCAATGACGTGTGGGCCGATGAAGAGCTGCTGACTTGGTTTGTGGATCATGCGGTTTGCAGGTGTACCACCGATACTTTCTGGGCGTGCAGTGATCTGCAATTCGGGTGTGATCTCATAGAGTTTATCATCCGAGCCGTAAGGCTGGTGTGGTGAGTATGATACCACCCACAAACGGTTAGCCCAGGGTACTACTGCACCCGTACCACACTCGCCTTGTGAGTTGTAATACGACAGGTGAGGATAAATTCCACTATAACATGGATATCCCGTTTCATCTACGGCAGTTACCTTCTCTGTTTGCGAGCATGATGTTACGAGTGCCGCCAACATGAAAGGCATTAAAAGTTTGGTTATTTTCATATCACTTGTTGTTTAACCCTTAATTCGCCTCTCTTTGCAGAGTACAGGTAGTGCAAGTCTTTGCAAAGCGCAGGGCGTTCAAGGGGTCTTAAAATCTATTTGACTCAATACTACGGAAGCCCGATTCTCATCGGGCTGCCGCAAAGTATTGGTGTATAATATATTACCAGTTAGGATTCTGATCCAAGTTCTCGTTGATCAAGCGGTCAGCTGCTGGTACAGGCCACAAGTAGTCACGACTCTTGTCGAACTTACGCTCAGCAGCGACAACGATATAACCTGCGTCAACCATGTAGCTGATATCAGCGATACCGTTCTCATCAATCTGTGGAGTACCACCGATTGGGTAGCAACCGTTCTCCCAGTTTGTGATGAACTGCTGGAAGTCTGCAGAAACAGCGCTCTTGCCGTCCCATGATGTGCTACCTGACCAAACGCGCTTGAGGTAGTAAGCAGGAGTGTTAAATACCTTCTCAGCCAATCTCCAACGCAACAGATCGTGATAACGCCAGCCTTCCCAAGCCATCTCGATGAAACGCTCTGTACGGATGATTGTACGCAACTGCTGCTGTGTGTTGCCCTGAGCTACAACCTTTGGATATGCGATACCTGTGTCATTGTAAGCACGCTCACGCAACTTGTTGATTGTAAGGTCAAGAACCTCCTGAGTGCACTTGTTCTGCTCGATCATAGCCTCAGCATACATTAACAATACATCACCATAACGCAAGTAAGGATATGTTGTAGGAGCGCCGCTTCGGCCATTCTCCAACCATGTCTCGTCAACATACTTCTTCCAGATGAAGCCGTGATATGCAGCGTGCTCTGCGCGAGCCTTAGAATCGGTGTTGCTGATATTCTTGCCTGCTGTGAAACTGTAAACCTCGGTACGGTTAGGAGCAGGGTTGTGCTCAACGCCCAAGAATGCATACTCCGCAGGGTCGTAAGTACCGTCCAACACCTTCTTGTTATGAGCTGTTGCGAAAGGTACGATTGTCATTGCCATACGTGGGTCACGATTCTCGAAGAGATCCTTTGGATTGTAGAGTGGAGACTCGTCAATAGGCTTACCATCAATACATGGATAAGCGCAAACCAACTCGTAAGATGGGCCATTTGTACCCCAACCACCTACTGTACGACCAACTACGTTATTCACGTCAGCAGCAGCAAAGTAATACTTCTTCAAACCTACATCACCGCGGAAACCGAAGATCAACTCATTAGACCAAGCTGATGTGAAG
>CAYTGT010000040.1:0-10202 GCA_964437405.1 uncultured Alistipes sp. | reverse complement strand
TTACGACAACTACCAGACAACAGATGACCACGGCATGGTTATCGTAGGTACTGCCGTAGACCAGAAGGGCAACCCATTCTACAAGGTTCAGAACTCTTGGGGTGAGGGCTCACCATACAAGGGCTTCTACTACTTCTCACGTCCATTCGTTGAGTACAAGACTATGGACGTAATGGTACACAAGAGCGTAGTACCAAAGGAGATCTTGAAGAAGATCGGCTTGAAGTAAGCCACCATTTTAGACTTTTAAGTATTAAGTCGATAGCTCCCTCGGGAGCAAAAGGGGTTGTCCATCAAATCTTGGACAACCCCTTCTTTTTGTACTCATACTTTATGCCGCACACTACTTCTTCTCAAAGTGCTGATAATCCTTGAGTGAGCGCCATGCTCCACCCCACTCGAAGCCATGCTCAAGAAAAAGTCTGTGGCACAGATCGCCAGCAACAATCTTGTAGCGAAAATCGGCCGAGCGATCAACGTACTGACGTGCTGTCGAAGGCTGCACTATTGTATACCCATCACGCACCTTGACATAAGGATTATAGAGCGGATTGATATCAATAGCCATGCCCTTGCTGTGGCTCGAAAGCACCTTCGTGGAGCCTGCGGCAAATCGGAAATTAAAGGCCGAGGAGTTGTTGGCACGCATCGAAAGCTCATCATCTGCCTCATACTCGTCAATCAACACCATTCTCTCGATAGGATAACACGCCTTGTATAGCTCACGAAAAATATCTATCAGATCTCGGCTGATAGACCTGTGACAGACCAACTCTCCCAAACGAATCTGCCCATCGGCATCGTAGTGCAACACCTTTAGATATCGGAGTGAATCGAGCGGCACAGTGCAATTATCCTTATACGATCGCCCCTTCATGCGGCTGAAAATCGCATCCGATATAGGCTCTGCCCGAAATGCGCTATTCTCACCAAACTGCTTGACACTCTGCTCTGAAACAGAATCTCCAGCACGCCACTGCTCCAACGCGGCTAACTCATGCTGGGTATGATTCTGTTGAGAAAGGTTCGGTTGAGTCAGCTCTTGTCGCATAGGATTCTGCCCCACCGCCGACAAGGCCAATACGAGAAATATAATCGTTAATAGCTTCATCTTTTCTTGACTTTCAATCATTAAGCCATGATTTGTATATCGCCCACAAGGGAAGTGTGTTAAAAGTAAAATGCCCCAAAAAGTTTAAACAAGCAAACTTTTTGGGGCATTTCAAAACATACATGCACCTTAAATTTTAAGAATCCCTCATGAGAAACTTCTACTCAGCTGCGATGGCTTTTACGATGGCGCACATCTCGTCATACTGGCGCTCCATGCTCTGCAAGAGCTTATACTGAGCGTGAGTACGCACCAAGTTGTGGTCGGCATAAGCAGTCTTATAATACTTGTCGCCATCAATATAATCCATCAAGAAGCGCAACACCTGCTCGAAGGTAATATAACGGCCAGAGAATGCCAAGTAATCCAACTCGCTCTGCACCATAGTCTGCTTCTGCTGTGAGAGATAACCCTCGGCGTAAGCCTTGAACATCTCGATGCTCATCTCTACGTTATCCAAGTTCTTATCATCCTCGGCTCCTGTGTTGGTGTACGAGCGGATTGCATCGCCAAAATCATTCAGAGAAGTAGAACTCATCACAGTATCGAGGTCGATTGCGCACAACACGTTGCCTGTGGCCTTATCGAAGAGGATATTGCTGATCTTGGTGTCGTTGTGAGTAACATGAGTAGGGATTGTGCCATCCTCAACCAATGACCAGAAGTCGAGCATCTCCTTGCGGCGTGACTCCACCCACGAGATCTCCTCCTGAAGATCCTTCACGCGACCCACAGGATCTGCTGCGATGGTCTCATCCCACTGCTGGAAGCGCCAACGGATGTTGTGGAAGCCCTTGATAGTCTCGTTCAGAGGCTTATCGAAATCGGCGAGCAGGGCCTGGAAGCGACCGATTCCCACACCGCCCTGATATGCCAACTCAGGCGAGTCGGCTCTATCGAAGCTCGAAGTATCAGGGATAAAGAGGCATACAGCCCAGAAGTTAGCATCCTCCTCGACATAAAGTTTACCATCCTTAGCAGGCACTACGGTCAAAGTCTCGCGCATAGGGTCAGCCACCTTCTGCTTGATATGCTCTGTCACGGCCTTGATATTCTCCATCATTCCTGGTACATCGGGGAATACCACATGATTCTTGCGCTGGAGGATATAGTTAGGATCCTCTCCTGCGGTCTTCACTACGAATGTATCATTGATAAATCCCTCTCCGAGAGGCTTGATTGTCTCGATCGAGCCTTGAAGCTCAAATTGCTCGGCAATAGCCAAAAGTTTCTCTTGTGTCATAAAAGATCTTAGTATTCTAAATAGGTATTATTGTTATTTAAGTCTGCTTATCCGAGAATCACCTCGCCGAAAAATTCGGGACAGTGGAAGTTGGGTTGCTCCAATTTGATCGGATTCCAGCTCAGGAAGTGCATATCGTCACACTTATCACCGCACTTATAAAGATTCGCTCTCAAGCTCTCAGGCGCACGCTCAATGCCCAAAATCGAGAATGGGATAACAACCACCATCCACCATCGCTGCTCCTCGCCGCGCGAGTCAATCACATCGTGAGGAATCGACCCGAAGTGGCGTATCTGAGCTATCTGCTCCTCGCTGAAATGTATGGCATCATTGCGTGAGCGGCGTGATGCGGCCAAAATCGTACCTATGCAGTTAACCTCAAAATTAAAATAACCCTCGCCCGCAGGGTTGGCGATGAAGAGCTCAACGCAACTATCCTCCCACACAGGCCCATTATTCTCGGTAGTGATGGCACGTACATGGCGCTCCTCGACCTCATACATCACGGCCAACGCATCGTCAGAGCGTGCTATGCGGAATGATACTTTGGGAGCATAGGGATATTCTGCCCAATTGACATTGTCAATCGGGTGGCTCTCCAATCTATCACGCATCACCAAACGAACCTCATCGTTACGAAATTGCTCTATCTTGCGGATAAAGCGCGCTTCGACACACTTGCGCCCCAATCGCAGGGCTTGAACTTTGGCTGCATGTTCAAGAATCTGTTTCATCGTCTTTTTGAGAGTAAAAGGGTCATTTAAAGAGGCCGTTTAAAATCTAAACAGCTTCTAACTCTCAAAATTAATAAACTCTTCTCAAAAAGGCAAGAGCTGACGGCGAGAAATTTTTATTTTTTAGGCAGTTTTAGTTGAAGATTATACTTTCTGTCCACAAATTTGAACAACAGCAGAGCCAAACCTCCTGCCACAAAGCCTGTCAATGCGCCCAATGCGATGTCAACAGGGAAGTGGTAGCCCAAATAGATGCGAGAGTAGCATATCAGCAACACCGCAATACTCATCAAGGCAGAAAACCATCTGGTCAGAACGACAGGTATCGAGAGGGTCAGCAACGCAACCATCGTTGCGGCGTGAGCCGACACGGTGCCATAGAGTCCACCCTTACGCACGAAGTGCACCAAGCCCTCCAATTCGGGTGTATGCGTGGGTCGGAAGCGTGCAGGGAAACTACTCCAAACATTTTTCAGCAACCCCGAATGTTTGAAAATTCCTGCCACCATATCCGATACTCCTGCAGCTAAGGCCGCCGCCACGATAAAGAGCAGGACACCCTTCCAACTATAACGCCGCCAAATGAGCCACAACAAAATCAGATATAACCAAGTCCAAGTCAGCGGTGTCGTGATCAAAATCATGATCTTGTCCATGAGCCAGCCACCATCGAAGTTGAGTGCCAGAAATAGAGGATAGTCAAATGTATACATAATTCGTTAGTCAAATTTTAAAAGATCTTCTTATACTCTCAAGAAGGTCTTGTGTTTATACATCATACGCAGGATGAGGAAGATAACCAAGAAGTGGCCGAAGGTAAGCAACACCCCGTAGTAGTCGCCCATCATAGGCTTCAGGCCGCGAGTCAACGAATCAACCAGCGGGCGGAAGTTAAAGACCTGCGCCAACATATATGCCAGAATCGAGTTCATGCCGTAATATTTCAGCCAACCGAAGCCCTTTCCCAAGCCTTTGCAGTCAACCAAATAAAACATCACTCCCAACGCAAGGAAGCTCCAGCCGCCTGCCCACAACACCATACTGCTGCTCCAGATAATTTTGTTTATCGGCATCTGAAAATCCCACAGCCAACCGCCAGCGAGCAACACCGCACCCACCGCGAGCAACATTTTCCACGCGCGGTCGCGATCCATGAGTCTTGCAATCTGTCCCGCAAACGAACCGAGCAACACCGTCACAGCAAAATTCAGCGAGCTCCAGATCCAAGTGTAGTGGTAGTGCTGAGCAAAGACCCACTCGCCATTTTCGCCTAAGCGTGTACCATCGCGGAAGCGGCCCAGGATCAACTCATCGACCTTCTCGGCAAAGTTGCCATCGGGTGTGAAGTCGCCACAAAAGGTCATCGGGATCCAATAGATGATCAAAAGTGCCGCAACCGCCACGATCTGCCACTTTATACGACAATGGAGCACAAGCAACGAAGTGACCAAATATCCTACCGCAATAGCCTGCAAGGTGTTTGAGAATAGATATACTCTATCGGGGTCGAGGCCGAGGAAGTTACCCTGCGAGATACCTCCGAAGATATAGAGCAGCAACACTCGCTTAGCGATGCGCAGATAGGCTTCACGCATGGGCGCCGCACCCGTACGATATTTATTCAGGGCAAATGGGATGGATGCCCCCGCCATGAATAGGAACAATGGCATGATCATATCCCACAGACGGAAACTTGCATCCCACCCCTCGTGGCTGAGTTGATGGCGCACAGGCTCCAACCACTCGACATCCATCACCCCTGAGAGCGACATGAATACGGGTTGGAAGAACACCAACATAAAAAGATCTAATCCTCGAAGCATATCGAGCGATTCCAAGCGTCCACTCTTCACCTGAGCGATGTTCGTTGCTGCGTTTTGTGTCATAATCTGAAAAAATAATTTTGCTTCTCTTTAAAATGGTCTTACCACAGAGGGCTACAAGCCCGATGATTGGCATCTCTACAATCTAATTCAAGATTCAAAATTCAAGATTTAAAATCAGAGCTAACGCACAACTTAAATTAGAAAGTCATGCCACAGAGGATGATTTATCATCCGATGATTGGCATCTCTACTCTCATTTTTGTCGTTAGAGACTCCAATCCTCGCCTATAAATAGGCTCGGTGGAGTGACTTACTTAATAGGCCTTGTTACTTTCTTTAGCAGAACTACTCTCCCACTTATAAAACACCCGTTACGGGTGCGGTGGAGTGACTTACTTAATAGGCCTTGTTACGTTTTTTAGCAAAACAACTTTCTCTCCTACAAAACACCCGTTACGGGTGCAATTTTGAATTTTGAATCTTGAATCTTGAATTTCTGTTACGCTTGCTCATCGTAACCTGTAGCTTTGGCTCTCCACATAAGTGTGAAGATCACCATGCCGATTACGGCCATTGCAATCATCATCAAGAATACATAATTCCAACCCTCACCAGGATTAACCTTGTTGACCCAATCGACCATAGCACCGATACCCAAGCCCGAAACGAAGGTACTCAAGTAACCGAAAATACCTGTCACGCCGTTAGCAGTTGCTGCTGCCGACTTTGTAGCCTGATTTGCCGCCGCGATACCGATCAGTGCCTGTGGGCCGTAGATGCAGAAGCCCACCATACCCAATACTGCCGCCATCAATACCACAGGCGTTGACGAAGGCAAGAAGTAGAAGCCCGCCATAAAGAGCGCCGCGCCCGCCATGCAGAATACGCAAGTGCGATGAGCCTTACCCTTAAAGAAACGGTCGGTAGCCCAACCTGCAACCAACATTCCGACAATACCCATGATCTCCGATACGGCGATGATCCAACCCGCATCTTCGGGTGACATGCCGCGTGCCTCCTGCAAGAATTTAGGGCCCCAATCCAGCACCGCAAAGCGTACCACATAGACAAAGAAGTTGGCGAAAGCCAAGATCCAGATCAGTGGGTTACGAAAAACTTTCTCACGAAGGAATGCCTTATACTCGGCCGATGAGGTGTTATCCTCGACTTTGGTGTGTGTACCCTCCAACTCAGGCAGACCTACCGAACGAGGCGTATCGCGAAGCGAGATAAACAATCCGATAGCTCCCGCCAAAGCGCAAAGCGCAGGAATCCAGAAGCACCACTGCCAAGCTCCCACATTCTCAGCTGCCGCAACAGCTGCTGCATGGGCCGCATCAGCACCCTGCTCCAAAAGTGCTGGGTTGAGCGTAGTGAGGTTCTGCTTGATGGCCTCGACAGTGGCCATATCACCACTCAGGTCGCGACCCATATTTCCCATCACATAACCGCACAAGATAGCCAAGACGCTGGCTCCGATGGAGTGTGATGTATTCCACACCGACATTTTTGTGGCCAACTCATGTGGTGGAATCCAATGTGTCAGCAGACGCGCGCATGGAGGGAAGCCACTACCTTGGAAGATATTGTTCAAGACAAGCAATACGCCGAACAATACAATCAACGAGTGTGGTGCCACGCCGATCTTCACTCCCAAAATTGCAGGGGCGAAGCCGAAGCCCACGCTGGCCAAAACGCACAACAGGAGTCCGAGCGACATGTGGTAACGACCATTCATGCGGTCGGCGATCAAGCCGTTGACAAAGCGCGAAAGACCATAAATCAGACCTATGACGGTCATGATCAAACCGAAGCTGGTGTTTGAGATTCCATACTCGGCGGCCAAACCAGGGATGGCGAATGAGAAGTTTTTACGCACGAAATAAAAGAGTGCGTAGCCGATCATCGTAGCCGCAATGGTACGATATTGCCAATACTTAAAGCTCTTGGCTTGTTCTGCAGTCATAATTTTATTCTTTTTATTTATTTTTATCGGTTATAGTTTAATTGTTCTGTACCCACGTCATGCCACCGAAAAACTGAAAGTTTTGAGGATTGGCATCTCTATTCTCGTTTTTGTCGTTAGCGACTCCAATCCTCGCATACGCTCGGTGGAGTGACGCACCCGTAACGGGTGTTTTAAGAAGCCGTGCAACTCTTTCTAAAGACGGCCATCAGCAAAATTACTTTCCCACTCATAAAACAGGCGTTACGCCTGTGAATCTTGAATTAGATTTTGATTAAAATTTAATCAAAATCCTGTCCCCTGCCTTTGAAGGGATCTCGAAGCAGTCACCACCCAAAGCCTTTGCGCTGACGCTCTTCTTGCCGACTAAGATCTGAGCCTTGTCCAAACCTGCATACTTCACCACGCAAGGCTGACCCTGATTATTCTTAATCTCGACCTGTTGTGCCTTATGCTCAGCCCAGCGAATCGCAACCTCAAAATCGCCTATGGCCTTCAAGCCGCGCACCTCGCCCTCAGCCCAAACCTTTGGCAGAGCAGGCAGGATGTGAATGTTGTCGCGGTGGCTCTGCATGAGCATCTCGGCAATACCCGCCGTAGCACCGAAGTTACCGTCAATCTGGAATGGTGGGTGCTGATCAAAGAGGTTATATGAAATTCCTCCATCGCGATCATAACTTATGCCTGCACCCTCTCGAGCTTGCGTGTTGACTCCTTTATAATATCCGAGTGCAAGTTCCAAAATATCGTGCGCATGATCACCGTCCAAAGCTCTTGCCCAAAGATTTATCTTCCAACCCATCGACCAACCTGTCGAAGCATCACCACGCAATCGAAGACTATTCTTCATTGCCTCAAACTCCTCTGATCCCTGTTCCAGCTGGCTGAACGGATAGAGACACATGGCATGCGAGACGTGGCGGTGACCATTATATCCCGCTGTATATGGGCTATACTTCCATTCACGCAATATCTTGTTTCCCTTCTTGATACCGTTGACATTCTCACCCCATGCACCATCATACTCCTCGATGCTCAGACCACGATCTATCTTAGCAAAGCAGTCGCGCATCTGCTGCAACTCCTTTTTGTCAACTCCGCAACGCTCCACTCCCAAAACATCCACAGCCTTGAGTGTATTATCAAACAGCTCCCATACCAACTGCTGGGCGTGAGGGATGCCATCCTCAACTGGTCCTTGCTCAGGCGAGAACTCCTTAGGGCAGACGTATGTGCCATCCTTCTCATCCACAATCATGCGATCCAACCAATACTGTGTTGCGCTGAGCATCGAAGGGAAGGCGCGCAAAAGGAACTCCTCATCTAATGTGTAGCGGTAGTGTTGCCACAGATGTGTGCAGTACCACGCATTGGCAATCACATATTCGTGCATGAAGCCACCCACGCCTCCGAAGATATTGTTCTCGGTGTAGCAGGTCCAGCCGCGCTCCTGACCCGAATCTTTGGCATATCGCTTCCAACTTTCATGGTTGGTCGACATGTTGATGATATAGTTCAGGAATGGCAAATGAAGCTCGCTCAGATTGGTGATCTCTGTCGGCCAATAGTTCATCTGCACATTGATATTTGAGTGGATGTCGCAGTTCCATGCAGGCTTCTGGCTGTTGTTCCAGATTCCTTGCAGGTTGCTCGGCAGATCGACACCTCGGCTTGAAGAGATGGCCAAGTAACGACCGAAGGCGAAGTACAACTCCTCCAACATCAACGACTCAGGCTCTGTGCCTGTCTTGCGCACATCGTAGGCACGGATCAAATCATCGGTCGGCATAGTATTTACCGAACGAAGGTCGAAGCGTGCACGGTTGAAAAGGCTTTGATAATCGGCAACATGCGCCTTGTAAAGTGATTTCCAACCCCTCTTAGCCGCTGCATCGGCACGCTGCTTAATCAATGCTGAAAGCTGCTCTGTACCCGATGTAAAACTTGGCTTATAGGCATCGAAGTCGGTACCTCCTGCCAACACAACCAAACATTCGTTAGCACCCTTGACAGTGATGCTCTCGCCATCGCAACTCAACTCGCCACCCTTTGGCACAATCTTCAATCGCGCGTTGTATGTAATGGTCTGCAACTTGCCTGAGAATGTGGCCTCTGAGCCCTCATAACGAGTCTTGCCCTTGTCGCCTGCCACGCCCGACACCATACGAAAACGCAGGCTGAGCGCACCCTTGCGGTCGGCCTTATAGCGAGCCACGACAACCTTGTCTGGAGCCGAGGCGATATATTCTCTATTGAAGGTGACAGCACCATCCGCACTCTTGTAGCTTACGCGGGCTGTGGCCGATGAGAGATCCAACTCGCGGTGGTAGTTCACAACGGGACGCGCGGCGTCATCCGAGAAATATCCACCGAGATCCTCAACATATACCGAACCGAAATTCTCATAATGGCCATAGTCGTCATAACCTGCGTTGTCGGTGCTGGTCCCGCTCCAGAGGGTCTTTTCGTTGAACTGAATCTCGTCAACCTTCACTCCGCCGAAGATCGAAGCTCCGAACTCACCGTTACCGATCGGCAGAGAATACTCCATCCACTTATTGCTGACGTTGTAGGCCGTAGCTGGCAGAGTGTACCAGAGCGTATGTTCGTGCGCAGGGAGGAAATCGCTACCCTGCTTGATAGCGTACTCACCTTTGGTCATGACGGGTTGCTGAGCCGCCGCTGGCGACACGATAAAGGCTGTGGCAAGGAGTGCCGAAAAGAGAATTTTGGTTAAACGTAACATATCAAATCAGATTAGTAGGGTTGTTTTCAAATAAATCAAATGGTTCGTTAGTAAAAAAATTTGTGTAAATATACTAAAAAGTGCTGAAATATGCTCTTTTTTTCATTGTTTTTCCACGCCTTTGGCTTTTGCTCGATGGTGTGAGTCGCTCGGAATAGGACTATTTTACGTAAAAAATTCACAAATAGCGCATTGTAGCATGCGTGAGTTCAAAAAAAATATATATCTTTGTCTGTTGGAATCTTTTAATTAAAGTGTAGACTAATAATAATTCACAATAAACTAAAAAAGAAAAGACTATGTTTGCAATTGACAACTACGATTTCACGGGCAAGCGTGCAATCATCCGCGTTGACTTCAATGTGCCACTCAATGGCGAGGGTCAGGTAACTGACGACACACGTATCCGTGCTGCTATCCCTACTATCAAGAAGGTTTTGGAGAAGGGTGGCGCAGTGATTTTGATGTCACACTTGGGTCGTCCAAAGAAGAACCCAGATCCAAAGTTCTCATTGGAGCAGATCATCCCTGCTATCGAGGCTCGTTTGGGCGTGAAGGTTAACTTCGCAGGTG
>CAYTGT010000039.1:0-10343 GCA_964437405.1 uncultured Alistipes sp. | reverse complement strand
CTGCTGGTAGAGGAACTTCTGGTAGTCGGCGATACGGCATACAGGTGGCTCCGCCTTAGGCGAAATCTCAATGAGATCCAATTCCATCTCATCGGCCATAGCCAACGCCTGACGGATAGGCACTACAAGGTTAGGCTCCACGTTGTCGCCCACCAAACGCACCATAGGTGCTGTGATCTCGTTGTTGATTCGATTAGGATTATCCTTCTCTACTCGGCCTCGCATACCCTGCTGAGGCTTGTTGTTTGCTCCGCCCTGTGGGCGTGGTGCAAACGGTTTTTGTGTAATTGCCAAATTAGTCTTTGTTTAGTTACTTTCTGTTTATTTTGTGATGTGTCGGAATGCGCAAAGCCTCCGTTACATCTTGTTTGCTGCGATCTCGGCCTTAACCAAAGAGTTGATATGAGCTGCGAACTCCTCCACAGTCATTGCACCCTTGTCGCCCTCGCCCTGAACACGAACTGAAACCTTACCCTCAGCGGCCTCCTTCTCACCTACGATCAAGAGGAATGGGATACGCTTAAGCTCGTTGTCGCGGATCTTACGGCCGATCTTCTCGTTACGCTCGTCAACCTGTACTCGTACATCCTCCAAGCCGAGCTTCTTAGCTACCTCAGCGGCGTAGTCGTTGAACTTCTCCGAGATAGGCAATACGACAGCCTGATCAGGTGTGAGCCACAATGGGAACTTACCTGCTGTGTGCTCCAACAATACAGCCACGAAACGCTCCATAGAGCCGAATGGTGCACGGTGGATCATGATTGGACGGTGTGGTTTGTCATCAGCACCCTTGTAAGTGAGGTCGAAACGCTCAGGGAGGTTGTAATCTACCTGAATTGTACCCAACTGCCAGCTACGGCCCAATGCATCCTTAACCATGAAGTCCAACTTAGGACCATAGAATGCAGCCTCACCTGTCTCGACAGTAGTCTTAAGACCCTTCTCCTCGCAGGCCTTCACGATAGCTGACTCAGCCTTCTCCCAATTCTCGTCAGAGCCGATGTACTTCTCTGTGTTGTTAGGGTCGCGCAATGAGATCTGAGCTGTGTAGTTATCGAACTTCAATGTACGGAAGATGTAGAGTACGATGTCGATAACCTTCTCGAACTCCTCCAGCAACTGGTCTGGGCGCACGAAGAGGTGAGCATCGTCCTGAGTAAAGCTACGAACACGTGTCAAACCGTGCAACTCGCCCGACTGCTCGTAACGATATACTGTACCGAACTCAGCCAAGCGGATTGGAAGATCCTTATAAGAACGTGGCTTCGAACGGAAGATCTCACAATGATGAGGGCAGTTCATTGGCTTCAACAAATACTCTTCGCCCTCGAATGGAGTGTGGATAGGCTGGAATGAATCCTTACCATACTTAGCGTAGTGACCTGAAGTGACGTAGAGATCCTTGTCGCCGATGTGAGGAGTGATAACCTGCTGATAACCGTGCTCCTTCTGGATCTGGCGCAAGAAACGCTCCAGACGGTCGCGCAACTCAGCACCCTTTGGCAACCACATTGGCAAGCCCTGTCCCACGCGCTGTGAGAACATGAAAAGCTCCAAATCCTTACCCAACTTACGGTGGTCACGCTTCTTAGCCTCCTCGATCATTGCCAAGTACTCGTCAAGCATCGACTTCTTAGGGAACGAGATTCCATAGATACGTGTGAGCATCTTGTTCTTCTCGTTACCGCGCCAGTAAGCACCCGCTACCGATGTGAGCTTAACGGCCTTGATAACTCCTGTATTTGGGATGTGTGGGCCACGACATAGGTCGGTGAATGAGCCGTTGGTGTAGAATGAGATTGTACCATCCTCCAAATCCTGAATCAGCTCAACCTTGTACTGGTCACCTTTCTCGGTGAAGGTCTTGAGAGCCTCCTCCTTCGATACCTCTGTACGGATAACCTCCTCTTTCTGGCGAGCCAGCTCCTGCATCTTCTGCTCGATCTTTGGCAGGTCGCCCTCTGTGATTGGCGTTGGAGAGTCTACATCGTAGTAGAATCCGCTCTCGATAGCAGGGCCGATACCGAACTTGATGCCAGGGTAGAGCTCCTGCAATGCCTCCGCCAAGAGGTGAGAAGAGGTGTGCCAGAAGGCGTGCTTGCCCTCGGCATCGTCCCACTTGTAAAACTTAATTGTTGCGTCCTCGTTGATGGCACTCATCATATCTACAGTAGTGCCATTTACCGAAGCAGCCAGACAGTCGGCAGCTAAACGAGGGCTGATGCTCTCTGCTACTTGGTAAGCAGTTGTTCCAGCGGCAAACTCCTTTGCGTTGCCATCAGGAAAAGTGATTTTAATCATAATGTTACTTTAAAAATTTATGTTTTGAACCTTACCGCGCTTCCACAATTACGAGACGGAATACGCTCTGGGGTTCGGTTAAACAATTGAAATTCAAAATTATTATTCCCTATTCTTGTCGGATTTGTGGCCTCGGAAATAGGCGTATATGAAACATCCAGCAGCCAGAAGGACACACACTTCACCCACCACAGGCAACCATTGTAGTTCCTCGCCTGTGTTTGCCTTGTAGACACTCACGCCAAGACTGATGATTGATATCATACTGACGGCTATCCACAGCAATAAGTTTGTTTTAGTTTGTCGTTTCTGTCCACCGAACATATATTGCTCCTAATTTTAATTCTAAATCCAATTTTTATAATTTTGAATTTTGAATTATCCCTCCTTACTCCTCTACCTCAGGAAGTTTCAGATCCTTGACTGATACATCTCGACCTTTCTCGCGCTCGAATCGCTGTAATGGGTTACGATTCCAACGCTCCCAATCACGGCGGTTGCGTACGATGTCGATGGCTGCATATATCGCATTTCGCATCGACTGCGGATCAGCCACGCCCTTGCCTGCGATGTCAAATGCAGTGCCATGATCGGGCGAAGTGCGTACCGCTGAGAGTCCTGCTGTGAAGTTTACACCATCGGGCGAGAGTGTCTTGAACGGCGTGAGTCCCTGATCGTGGTACATCGCCAAGATCGCATCATACTTAGCATATCCTCCCGTAGCGAACAATCCGTCAGCAGGGAATGGACCAAAGGCCAAAGTGCCTTCGTTGAATGCCTCCTCGATGGCTGGTTTGATGATCTCCTGCTCCTCGGTGCCAAGCATTCCGCCTTCGCCAGCATGTGGGTTAAGCGAGAGTACGGCGATGCGAGGTTCCACGATTCCAAAGTCGCTCTTAAGGCTCTGACGCAATGTCGCGAGTGCCGAGAGAATCTTCTCCTTTGAGATATTTTGGCTAACCTCCGCCACAGGGATATGGATCGTAACGAGACCTACTCTAAGGCGGTCGCTACACATGATCATCATCGGCTCACCCTCCAAGTGTGACGCTACAAATTCGGTGTGGCCTGTGAAATGAAAACTCTCGCTCTGCGCTGTCTCCTTCATAATTGGAGCCGTCACCATAGCATCTATCGCGCCACTTCTCAGATCCTCCACAGCTCGCTCCAAAGCTTCCACCGCAGCCTTGCCTGATTCTGCAGACGCAACTCCTGGTTGTGGTTTTGCCTCGCCGCAATCAATCAAGTTGACTTTTCCTCGGCGAGCCTCCTCGGCTGTGCTGATCAGGTTGAACTGTATAGTTCCATCCTCCTTGTCCAAGAGATTGGCGTAAAACTCTGCCGCCTGCTTCGATCCGTAGACAATTGGCGTGAAGAGCTCTGTCATGCGCTGGTCGACAAGCGAACGAAGTATCACCTCCCAACCTACACCGTTGGTATCTCCTTGTGTAATTCCTATCTTGAGTCTATATTCTGACATAATAAACGATTCTATTTCAAGCTACAAATATACTAATAATTTCTAATTATTAGACATTTAGTATTTTTTTTGAGAGTGCTGTGATAAAAAAACGACCCGAAAAGAGTCGTTTTTATCTGCAACTTGTAATCTGAGTTAAATTTCTCGGCGGCGAAACTCGGCGCAGACGATGCCTGTCGCCATTGCCACGTTGAGCGATTCGCTGCCTGCTCTGTCGGCGGGGTAGGGTGGAATGAGCAATGAATGAGTGAAACTTTTTTGACATTCAGGGCTGACTCCTCGACCCTCGTTGCCCATCACTATCACGCCATGTGGCTTTAGCTTTGTGGCGTAGATATTCTCACCATCGAGCATTGTGCCATAGACTGCGATTCCCTGCTGTGCTGTGCGTGCAAGGAAGTCGCTGAGTGGCAGATAATGGACTCTAACCCTCAATATGGCACCCATCGTAGCCTGCACAACCTTTGGATTGTAGCAGTCGGCGCAATCCTCCGAACAGAAGATGTCGCTGATGCCGAACCAATCGGCCAGACGGATTATTGTGCCCAAATTGCCAGGATTCTGTACCCCATCTAAAGCCAACGACAACGCATCGGCAGGTGCGCTGTGGAGCGTAGCATGGCGAGGTTGCTCGACTATGGCAAGCGATTGGGCTGCGCTCTTTAGCTGTGATATGCGCTCCATCTCCTTTGGGTTGACAACCTCTGCGTGTTGGTCTAAATGCCCTTCAAGTGCATATATCTTGCGGATCTTCAACCCCGAAGCTATGATCTCGCTGATGAGCTTGTCACCCTCGGCGATGAATAGTCGGTGCTCATCTCTTGAACGCTTATCGGCAAGTGCACGCACAAATTGTATCTCTGCTTTTGTCATCTCTTCTCTCTCTTTTCTTCAACAATGAAAGTCTCGCTTTCGCGAGCGATGTCGCTTTGCGGAAAGATCTCGCGGGCCTCCATGAGCAGCGGCTCAAGATCTCGGTATCGTGACGAGAAATGTCCGATCAACAACCGCCCCGCTTGTGCCTTGAGCGCCACATTTGCGGCATCAGCCGTGGTCGAGTGGCCGCGTTCTTTGGCTGTTTTGCGCTCTTTGGCTTCGTATGTAGCTTCGTGGTAGAGCATATCGACTCCGTGCACCATCTCGGCCAAACGTGCCGAATAGTTAGTGTCGGAACAGTATGCGTATGAGAGCGGTGGATATGGGCGGTAGGTGAGCGCTGAATTTGGAATAATCTCGCCCGCAACCTCAATATCTTTGCCTCGCTTTGCCGCAACCGTCTGAGCGATGGATAAACCGTAACGCTCTATTGCAAACTTACTTACATTGAGGGGTGGCTCCTTCTGTCGGAACAGATACCCTGCGGTGGGCACGCGATGCCTCAACGGTAGTGACCACACCTCTGTCGTGTCGTTCTCGAAAATAATCTGATGTTTGGTGGTATCCACCTCGACCCATTCGGGTGTGTATGGCAAATCCTTGTCAAAGAAACGTAGGTGTGCATCCAAAATCTCGCCAAAAGGTCGTGGGGCATATATCTTGAGCGCTGTTTTTCGCCCGTAAAGTCCCAAAGTGGAGAGCAGAGGGAACAGTCCGAAGACGTGATCCCCATGCAGATGCGAGATAAACACCGCCTTGAGCTTTAGTGGCGAGATACCACAACGAGCCATCTGTCGTTGCACGCCTTCGCCTGCATCGACTAAAAATAGTTGCTCGTTGATGTTGACCACTTGAGCCGAAGGGTGTCCCTTAGCCGTTGGTTTTGCCGAGCAGTTGCCGAGTATGGTTACCGCTATCGACATTGGATTATTTGCTTAATAGATAACGCTCGCAATCTAATGCTGCAATACATCCCGAACCTGCGGCTGTAATAGCCTGACGGTAGTGAGGATCCTTTACATCGCCTGCGGCAAATACACCCTCAATATTGGTCTTCGATGTGCTGGGGATAGTCTTGATGTAACCCTCCTCATCAAGTTCCAACTTACCCTTGAAAAGCTCTGTGTTAGGGTGGTGACCGATGGCCAAGAAGAAACCCATGATGTCGATTGTTGTCTCCTCGCCCGATGTGTGGCGCATACGAGCACCTGTTACACCATCCTCATCGCCCAATACCTCGACAGTGTTATATTCGAACATCACCTTGATATTTGGTGTGTTGAAAACTCTCTCCTGCATAGCCTTTGATGCACGCAAGAATGGCTTGCGGACAATCAGATATACCTGACGGCAGATTGATGCAAGGTATGTCGCCTCCTCGCAAGCGGTATCGCCGCCTCCGACCACAGCAACATCCTGCTTACGGTAGAAAAATCCGTCACATGTAGCGCATGCACTCACTCCCATGCCTCTGAACTTAGCCTCAGACTCCAATCCCAAATACTTTGCCGAAGCACCCGTAGCAACGATCAAAGTGTCGGCCTCGATCTGTTTCTCTGAGTCGATTGTCACCACAAATGGGCGCTTGTCGAAGTCGATATCTGTCACGATGCCGAAACGTACATCAGCACCGAAACGCAGTGCTTGCTTCTTCAGATCGGCCATCATGGCTGTACCTGTGATTCCTTCGGGGTATCCAGGGAAGTTTTCGATCTCGGTTGTTGTGGTGAGCTGGCCTCCTGGCTCGATACCTTCGTAGAGGATTGGGCCGAGGTTTGCTCTCGATGCGTAGATGGCCGCTGTGAATCCAGCAGGGCCGCTACCTATAATCAGACATTTTGTTTTCTCCATGATATTATTTTTTTGTTTAATGATTAATTTCTCTTTTTTCAAATATGTTTTGTGGGAGCACGCAATTTGTTAAAGCTCCAATTCATGCTCTCCCCAATCTCGTATCATTGCACCTTGATAGTTGAAGAGTGCCCACTCTCCGTTCTGTTGTACCTCGGAGTTGCCACTGCGGGGATCATAATCGACAATTTGATATTTAGTGGGAATAATAAGTGTGCCCTCTTTGTCGATAAGTCCCATCCCGTCTGCGGTCTCCACCTCGGCACGCCCCTCTCTGAAGTCGTTGACCCAAAGATATTGCGGCGTGATGACGACTCTATGTTGACTATCCATAAATCCCCATCCTTCATCACTCATAAATGCGATCAACCCTTCGTGCAAGAAACGTACATCTTTGTATGTCACTTTATCTATTGGCGTGACGTTGTATGTCGAGGTGTAGTCGTGTAGCTCCATCGCGTGGGTTTGCTCCATAATCTGCTCTTTGACTGCGGAAAAACCCTCTCGATCGTTTTGGCCATTGTCGGCAGATGGTGTGGCGTAGTACCAACGTATAAGGTGAGCCTTGTTTTGGCTATCAAGCATGATGTTCTCCACTCTGATATTGTTGTGCGAAACATCGGCACGCACCAACTCCTGTTGCAACTTATCGAGCGATGAGATGAGAGTTTCAGCCTCGGCATGATTGGCGATTGTCGCAATGGCATCTTTTAGTGGCATCGTGGCTTGTAACTCCTCAATTACAATGTCGCATTTGAGCGTCTGTCCTACCTGCTCATAGATCATTTCGTTTTGCAGGATTGTGACTTTCGGCACATATTGCGAAGTGAGGTGGCGTTTGTGAGTTACGAAACGCTCTATGCGGCGAGTAGCGTGAGCCGTCAGTGGCATGTAGAGCATATAACTTTGTCCCTGCCACTCTATCTGTGTCTCGGCAAAGTGAGTCGAACGCACCACACTCTGCTCAGTCCAACTGAGTGAACGGAGCGCGGAGAAGGCTCTTTGGGGGTCGTGCAACGCCTCCTTTAGTGATAGAATCGTGCTTGCCATTACTCCATATTTGTTATGCTACGTGAGCCGATATTTATTATCGACAATAACTCAATTATTGATGCGTTATATCCCATACCATAATATGGTGGTGCTGCCGCAATCCCCTTTAATTCGCCGATCTGAGAGTTAAAACAATCGGGCATAATGCTCGAACACTCTGCCAAAATGCGGGCGTAACGATTGGCCGCAGTCAACTCCTCGGCCATCGGGAAGATCATCGAGGGCTGCGAAAGGTCGGTCGAAAGATGAATGTTGATTAGTAACGTATTACCATCCTCAGTCCCCGTGCGGCGCAACATCTCAGAGGCATAACGCAACTCATTGTCATCACAATCCGAAGCCTCACCATCGGTTATGTTGAATACTATCGGAGGAAAACTCTCTTTGTTTTGTTCCAACTCGCACCACTCCTCCGCCATCTCTCGCACTCTGAGCAACGCCTCATACATCGGAGTGTTACCTTCAGCGCGTGGCTCAATCCAAGGGTGGATGCGGTGCTTCGCGATGGTTGTACTTTTATCGGGAAGGGTCTCTTCGAAAGAGAGCGTCACAGCTTGCGGAATATGCTCCGCGAGGCTCTTAACCGAGACAAAACCATCGGTCGAGAGTAGCGATCTGATCTCATCGTTGGCATAGCCAATGACGGCAATGTCGTAGTAGTTGCGCACGCCATCCGTACGGCGAGATCGGTCGATAAGTTCCGTGATGAGCGAGTTCGCAGTATAAGCAACCGCCTCGGCTTTGCTCATCGTCAGTCGCCCAAAACGCACCTGCTCCTGCATCGAAGTGGATTGATCCAGAGCGATGATGAATGCTGTGCGGTGGCGGCGTGTGATCTCTTGTGAATACATCGGCGTGTAGAGTGGTAAATACTAATTCTTTGAAACAGTTTCTTAATCTGCACAAAGATAGATTTTTATTCACACTTTACCAACTCCTTGAGATTGATAATTTCCTGCTCGCCGTTAGTTCTTGTGATTTGAGCGCGGCCATCTCTGAGAGGTTTGATTCTCTCCTCGATCGGGAAACTTCTCAGTAGAACGCCCTGTAATGTAATAAAGTGGCTGTAATTACCCAACTTCACCAATGCCATTCCATTCATCGGCTCGAATCCTATCTCATATAACGGTACTACCGCCCAACCTTGCTCGTTGCGGTATCCCCACAATCCGCCGCACTCCTCTAAGTAGATGTTGTTGAGTTGCTCAGAGGTAGTGAAACCGAGGATTCGCTTCAATTCAAAGAGTTGCGGAATTGGACTTGCGAGCATCTTGGCGATGTGATACTCCCGTGCCATAGCTTGGCGAGCGAGCAGATCTAAAATCTCCTCATAAAGAGGATCTTTACGGTCGATTATCGAATCGGGGGTTATTGCGTGCTCATGCTCTTGGCGAAACTTCTCGCTCCATTTGGGTCTGACTGCGTAGGCGTGCAGTAGAGTCGAGATCATCGCAATCGAATAGTCGTCTATATGTTTGTCGTATAGCTCTGCATCGCGCTTTGGGTGCTGATAGGCCGCAGTTCCTCTTTCGACCGAACGGCAGTCGGCGAGTTGGGGTAGAAAAGCCGAATCCCAATCTATGGCGCGCATCTTTCCGTCAGGGCGGACAATGATGTTTTCGGGCTTTAGATCGCCATGCGCAAACGGTTGCTCCAACAGCCACATCGCAAGTCGGTCAAACTCTTCGGCCAACGCCGCGAAATCCTCTGCGCTCTGTGCCCTGCATATTGCCTCTTCGAGCGTTATACCCTCGATGTACGGCATCAGCAGGCAATCAATCCATTGGCGTGTGCCCGAAAGCTCAAATACGCATAGCTCTTTCTCGTGGAATTGCGATTTGTAGATGTGCTTGAGGTTTGGATTCGATCTGACGTAACATTTCAGCAACTTCTTCTGACCCTCGTGCCAGATTTGGAATACGGCCGAGACATTTCCTGCGGAGTATATCGGCCTGCCATCGCGGCAGATAACCTCCACGTTCTGAAGTGTGCGCCAAACCACATAAGGGTTTGCCAAAGTGTCTACGATGTGAGATATTAGGATCACTTTTTCAACAGACTGAGGGTGCTAACAAAAGCTGTTAGACACCCTCATTAAAACATATTTCAGTATTTAACTTTAATTGCAACCGCCCTCGCAACCACCGTCACAACCGCCCTCGCAGTCACCGCTGCAACCGCAGTTGCAACCGCCCTGTGCGGCCATATCCTCAGCCGTTACGTCACGCACCTCGACAACCTCGACATCGAAGTTCAAGGTCTTACCAGCCATAGGGTGGTTGAAATCCATTGTTACAGTCTCCTCGCCGACAGCCTTCACAAGACCGTTCATGCGGTAACCCTCAGAGTTTGCCATAGGGATGAGATTACCCACAAAGAGAATCTCCTCAGCAACCTTGCCATCAACCATAAAGATAGTCTTAGGCAACTCCACGATAGCCTGTGGCTCGATCTCGCCGTAGCCATCCTTTGGCTCCAAAGTGAATGAAACCTTCTCGCCTGGCTCCTTACCCATGATTGCACCCTCGAACTTTGGAAGGAGCATACCTGTACCACAGATGAACTGCAATGGCTTACCCTCCGCAGACTGATCTGCTACCTGACCATCAACTGTCAGTGTGTAATTCACCGACACCATTTTGCTATTTTCTACTTTCATATTTTTTTCGATTTCTTTGTTTTTAATTCCGTTAAATCACACAAAGATACACACTTCGCCGTGAAGTGCCAAATTTCGAAAAGAAAATTTTGTTTTTCAGCCGTTTTATGTTACATTTGTAAT
>CAYTGT010000038.1:0-10379 GCA_964437405.1 uncultured Alistipes sp. | reverse complement strand
CCCGTTACGGATGCAGTGGAGTGACGGTTTTACAACACTAAAGTAGATAATTCCGTTGTTTTAAAAGAATTTAAAAAATTTCTATGCTATAAATTTTGATATATCGACTAAATAAAATATATTTGTGGTTGAAAATTTACAAACAGACAATATGAACATGTATTTCTTCTATAAGCGATTTTACTATTACTGCACGAGCGGTCAGGTTGTCGTATGCTAATATGAAGATAATTCATGATTAAGTGATATTGAATCCTGACCTTACACGATGTGGTCGGGATTTTTTTATTTTTTATTTGAAGATGTTAAAGATCGCAATACAAGGTTACGAGGCCTGCTTTCACCATATCGCTGCCATAGAGTATTTTGGCCGCCAAATCGAGATTCTGCCATGCGACACATTCCGCGAAGTGGCCGAGGCGGTTAAGACCCGAAAGGCAAATATGGGTTTGATGGCTATCGAAAATTCCATCGCGGGGTCGATAATCCCTAACTACAAAATTCTGCAAGACAACAATCTTCAGGTGGCAGGCGAGGTATATTTGCCTATCAAGCAGAACTTGATGGTCTTGCCCGATGTCGAATTGGAGGATATCCGCGAGGTAGAGTCGCACTCAATGGCGCTATTGCAGTGTGATGAGTATCTCGATAAACACGATTGGAAGCTAATCGAATCGGAAGATACCGCGCTGAGTGCAAAACACATTGCCGAGCAGGGTCTGCGTCATACGGCAGCCATCGCGAGTGAGCTCGCGGCCGAGATCTATGGATTGAAGATTATCGCTCCAGAGATCAATACCGTCAAGAGTAACTACACACGATTTATGGTGCTAAAGCGTTATGACCACAACATGGATCCTCAGGCCAACAAGGCATCGCTCTACTTCAAGACCGACCACACCGAAGGTTCGCTACTCAGAGCATTGAGCCAACTGCAAGGGATAAACCTCTCGAAGTTGCAGTCCTACCCTATTCCGAGTGAGCCGTGGCATTATATGTTCCACATTGATTTGGAATTTAAGTGTTTGGATGATTATATTCGCAACCTGAATAACCTACAAAGCGTGACACAAGACCTACATGTCTATGGAGTCTACCGTAGCGGCAAATAACTTGCAAAACGAGCTGTATTTGGTCTGTATTAAAAAGAAAATAAGAGTAAGAGTATATTAACAAATAAAAACTTTAAAACACTATGGCAAAAGTTGAGATCGCTCCTTCAAGTCGTATGGACTGCATTAAGGAGTATTACTTTTCAAAGAAGAACCGCGAGATCGCTGAGTTGCGTAAGGCGGGTCGAGACATCATCAGCTTGGGTATCGGTAGCCCCGATATGCCACCAGCAGCGTCAGTAATCGAGCGTCTGAGCAAAGAGGCACAGCGCCCTGACGTTCACGCATATCAGCCTTATAACGGTAGCGACCTGTTGCGCGAGGCGTACGCTACATGGTACGAGAAGTGGTATAACGTAAAACTAAACCCGAAGAACGAGGTGTTGCCACTTTTGGGCTCTAAGGAGGGTATCATGCACATCTGCATGGCGTTCCTCAACCCAGGTGACAAGGTGTTGGTACCAAACCCTGGCTACCCTACTTATCGTGCTGCTGTAACATTAGCAGGTGGTGAGGTTGTGGAGTACCATCTCAACGCAGCTAATGGCTTCTACCCTGATTTCGAGCAGATCGAGAAGGAGGACTTGGAGAATGTGAAGCTCATGTTCGTGAACTACCCTAATATGCCAACAGGAACACACCCTACAGTAGAGTTGTTTGAGAAGTTGGTAGAGTTCGCAGGCAAACACAACATCCTTTTGGTACACGACAACCCATACAGCTTCGTGAGAAATAATCTCCAGCTCTCAATCCTCTCTATCCCTGGAGCATGGGACGTAGCTATCGAGATGAACTCAACAAGTAAGGGACACTCTATGGCTGGTTGGCGAGTAGGTGCTGTCGTAGGCCGCTCGGAGTGGTTGAGCGATATCCTTCGCTTCAAGTCTAACATGGATTCAGGTATGTTCTACCCTGTACAGGCTGCGGCTGCCGAGGCTTTGAGCTTGGGCATGGAGTGGTTCGATGAGTTGAACAAGACATACTACGAGCGTGAGGCTGAGGGTTATGCCCTTTTGGATGCGCTCGGATGTAATTACGCTAAGGGACAGGCTGGTCTTTTCGTTTGGGCTGCTATGCCAGAGGATTTCGAGGGCGACTGCTTCGACTTCTCGGATAAGGTACTCAACGAGTGTGACGTATTCGTAACACCTGGTGGTATCTTCGGATCAGAGGGAAACAAGTATATCCGCATCTCACTCTGTATGCCTAAGGAGCGCTTGGCTGAGGCTGCCGAGAGAGCAAAGAGTCGTTTTCAGAAGTAAAACCTATCGGGCAACCTTTATATAAAATTTCACAATGAAGAGTGCTATCATAGGTTTAGGACTTATCGGAGGATCGCTTGCCCTGAGTCTTAAAGACAAAGGGCTGAGCGATACGATCTGGGGCGTGGAACACTCCGAAAAGAGTGCTCAGAAAGCTCTCGATTTGGGTTTGGTGGATCGTATCTGCACCGTAGCAGAGGCTTTGGCTGAGTGTGACTTGATAGTGTTGGCAACACCTGTTGACACCATCCCTACTTTGGCTATCAAGATCCTAAATCAGATTCGTCCCGATCAAATTCTGATGGATATGGGCTCCACGAAGCAGGAACTTTGTGAAATGACAATGATGCACCCCAATCGTGGTCGTCTGGTTGCCACGCACCCGATGTGGGGAACCGAAAATAGTGGTCCAGAGGCCGCAGTACATGGAGCATTCGAGGGTCGTACGGTTGTCATTTGCGACAGCGAGCGAAGCGACAAGGATGCTTTGGAGAAGATCGAAAATCTTTATCGAGAGTTGCGCATGCCGATCAAATATATGTCGGCCGAGGAGCAGGATATGCACTGCGCATATATCTCGCACATCTCACACATCACATCGTTTGCCTTGGCGCTGACGGTATTGGAGAAGGAGCGTGAGGAGGAGCATATCTTTGATCTTGCGGGCGGAGGTTTCGAAAGTACCGTGCGACTCGCCAAGAGTTTACCGCAGACGTGGGCTCCGATCTTCTTGGAGAACAAATACAACGTATTGGACGTTCTCCGCGAACACATCCACCAATTACAGATCATGCGCCGTATGATTGAGCGTGATGATCGCGAAGGATTGATGGAAGCTATGCAGAAAGCCAACAAAATCAGAGAGATTTTAAAATAACACAACAAACTGAGTAAATTTTATTTATACATCACTAATTTATACTACTATGGGAAAGTTTACTCTTGGGGCAAAACGCCCTCTTATTATAGCAGGTCCTTGCAGCGCAGAGACCAGAGAGCAGACAGTAGAGACAGCTATGAAACTCGCTCGTTCGGGCCGAGTTGACGTAATCAGAGCTGGTATTTGGAAGCCACGTACTAAGCCTGGCACATTCGAGGGTATCGGAGAGCAAGGTTTGGATTGGCTCAACGAGGTGAAGCAGGCAACAGGTATTCCGATTGCAGTAGAGGTGGCTAACCACAACCATGTGGAGATCGCACTCAAGCACGGCGTAGACATCCTTTGGATCGGAGCACGTACAACTGTATCGCCATTTGCGGTGCAGGAGATTGCCGAGAGCTTGCATGGTAACGAGGAGGTGACGGTGCTGATCAAAAACCCTATGACTCCCGATATCAACCTTTGGGAAGGCGCAGTAAAGCGACTCATCGCCGAGGGTGTACCAGAGAAGAATATCGGTTTGATCCACAGAGGTTTTTCATACTTCGGCCATAGCAAATATCGCAATCCACCAATGTGGCACATGATCTTTGAGATGCGTAGCCGCTTCCCTGAGATGATGATTGTCTGCGATCCTTCGCATATCTGCGGTTGTCGTCCGCTTCTGCATGGCATTTCACAGCAGGCTGCCGACCTCTGCTTCGATGGAATCATGATCGAGAGCCACATCGACCCCGACAAGGCGTGGAGCGATGCCTCGCAGCAAGTTACCCCTGCTGATTGCCTCAACATCATCGACAATATCATGTGGAGAGCCAAGAGCGCCGAAGATCCAGAGTTTAACAGCGAGCTCAACATCTGCCGTCAGCAGATCGACCAGATTGATTCGGAGCTTTTCGATCTGTTGAGTCAGCGTATGCGTACAGCCGACAAGATCGGTCAGATCAAGAAGGCCAGCAATGTGGCAATTTTGCAGAGTAACCGTTGGAACGAAATCACTCGCCGTATGGTCTCTATGACACGCGGAATGGGTCTGAGCGAGGAGTTTGTAAATACAGTTTTGGAGGCTATTCACATCGAGAGTATCAACCACCAAAACGAGATTATGAATAAATAGCACTCTTTGAGACGATAAATTGGTGCTAATCTTGTCTCAATATGGTGAAAATTTCATAACTTTGTCACCGTAAGTATGGACAAGTTTCTAACATATCAAGGCATACGGTTGCACTACACTCTGACGGGTGTAGGGCAACCGTTATTTTTGCTTCACGGCTGGAGTTGCGATGGCACAATCTGGAAAACGATAACTCCATTTTTGGAGCAACATTTCCAGCTTTACACTGTGGATTTTGCTGGTGCAGGCCAGAGCGAAGAGCCTCATGAGGTGTGGGGTGTAGAGGAGTACACCCGTTCGTTGGAGGCCATCGCTCAGCATGAGGGAGTCAGCAATCCGATACTGATCGGACACTCTTTCGGAGGGCGTGTTGCCATACTCTTTGCCTCGCGCAACGCATGCCGTAAGATTGTTTTAACCGATGCCGCAGGAGTCAAGCCCAAGCGTTCGCTGACCTACTACCGTAAAGTCTATACATACAAGCTACTAAAGAGGTTGGCACCGATATTCTTGGGTCGAAAGCGTGCCGAGCAACTGATTGAGAAGCGCCGCGCCAAATCGGGATCTAAGGATTACAACAGCGCAACGCCTATGATGCGTGCCATCTTGTCGAAAGTCGTAAACGAGGATTTGTGCCATGTGATGCCTCTGATCAAAGCTCCGACACTCCTGTTTTGGGGCGATAGAGACACCGCTACCCCACTGAGCGATGCGCAACGTATGGAGAAATTGATCCCCGATGCAGGTTTGGTAATAGCACAGGGCACGGGCCACTTCTCATTTTTAGAGAATACACCGCTCTACTTGCGAGTTTTGGAGAGTTTTTTGAGCAACGAGATTAACAAACGATAAGAGATGTTGGAGAATATCATATTTTGGGTTGGATTTTTTGCGCTATGGGCTGCTGTGGTGCGATACGACATACACATGTTCCAGCACAACTCATACCGCGTGGCACGTTATGCTCGCTGGTATCGTTCGGGACAGAATCGTCTGCGTCCGATCTTGATTGCGGCGATAGTAGCGATCTTCTTCCTGCCATTTATCTCAGGGTTGGTATTTGCTTGCGTTGCGTCTGTTATCATGTTGGCTTTGGCGTGGCGTGAGTTCAGCACAACGTACAAAAAGCCGCTTGTCTATACCAAGCGAGTCATCAGATTGATCGCCACATCGGCCATCATCACGTTGATTGCAATCGCTTTATCACTTCACTACATCCCAACATATGCACCGCCAATTGCACTTGGCTTGCTCATTTTGCCGATTGTAATGCTCTTGGCCAACCTCCTCAACAATCCATTGGAGGCCGCCATCACACGCTGGTACTACAACGATGCAAAACGTATTTTGCAATCAATGCCCGATCTGAAGATTATTGGCATTACGGGTAGCTTTGGCAAGACATCCACGAAGCACTATCTCTATCGTATTCTTTCCGAGAAGTATAATGTCTTGATGACTCCAGGTAACTTCAACACAACGCTCGGTGTGGTACGTACCATTCGCGAGCACCTGAAGCCTCATCATCAGGTATTTATTGTAGAGATGGGTGCAAAGCAGACGGGAGACATTAAAGAAATTTGCGATCTGGTGCATCCTTCAATCGGTATCGTTACGGCTGTGGGCGAGATGCACCTTGAGACATTCCACTCGGTAGAGAATATCCGCCGCACCAAACTTGAGTTGATTGATGCGTTGCCTGAGAGCGGTTATGGAGTTGTCAATCTTGACTCGGAATATATCGCAAATAAGCCTATCGACCATAAATCACACCTGATAACATACGGCGTGAAGAATCACGATGCCGATTACCGCGCTGTCAACATAGACTATTCGGCTGCTGAGACATCGTTCACTGTCGACACCAGAGGTGATCTGCGCGAGGCATACACCACCCATCTTGCAGGACGAGGCAACATCCTCAATCTGTTGGCGGCGGTGGCTGTGACTGATGTGATGGGAGTGTCGATTGCCCACCAGAAGCGTGCTATGCGACAGATTGAGCAGATTGAGCACCGCTTGAGCGTGAAACGCACAGCTGGTGGCGTGACGATAATTGACGATGCCTACAACTCAAACCCTACGGGAGCTAAGATGGCATTGGAGGTTTTGGCCAACTTCAACCGCCCTGTGACAGGCCGCAGGATTGTGGTTACTCCAGGTTTTGTGGAGTTGGGCGAACGTCAGGCACAACTTAATCAGGAGTTAGGCCGAGATATTGCCGAGGCTGCCGATTTGGCGATTGTGGTTAACTATACCAACCGCGAGGCAATATGCGCAGGATTGCGCGAAGCAGAATTTGATGCTGAAAAGATAATCTGTTCGGAGAGCTTTGCCGAAACATCATCTTATTTGGCAGGTACTCTGCGCGCTGGGGATGTGATCCTTTATGAGAACGATCTACCCGATTCGTTCAAATAATTCGACCCAAGAAAAATTTTGAAGTAAAAAGAAGAAACACACATATTAGAGATGAAACAAAAAATCAATGTAGGAGTAATTTTCGGTGGTCGTTCGGTTGAGAACGAAATCTCGGTACTCACCGCAATACAAGCTATGGAGGCCATCGATACAGAGAAGTACGCTATTATTCCAATATATATTTCAAAAGAGGGTAAGTGGTACACAGGCGAGGCTTTAAGAAAGAGTGATAACTACAAGCAGATGGAACAACTCTACGCCTCATGCACAGAAGTATATCTGCGCCCAACGTATGGCGACAACAACCTCTATAAAGTCAAAAAATCGCTATTTGGCAGCGACATCGTCTGCTCACTTGATGTGATTTTGCCAGCTCTGCATGGAACAAATTGCGAGGATGGCTCATTTCAGGGTGCGATAGAGATGACTGGTATCCCTTACGCTTCGTGCAATGTTTTGGCTTCAGCCAACGGCATGGATAAGATCACAATGAAGATGATTCTCAAGGAGTGTGGGATCCCTGTGATTGACTATGCGTGGTTCTACGACAAGGAGTGGTTCGAGAATGATGAGCGAGTGATGGATCGCGTGGAGTCTAAATTAGGGTTCCCAATGATTGTCAAGCCTGCCGATTCGGGTTCAAGCGTAGGAATCTCGGCCGTTCACAACCGCGAGGAGTTGAAGGAGGCCATCGACAACGCTGTGAGCTACTCAAAGCGTATCATCGTGGAGCATTTGGTGGAACAACTCAAGGAGATCAACTGCTCGGTATTGGGAAACTACTACGAGTGTGAGGCATCGGTTTGCGAGGCTCCTATACGCAGTGGCGAGATCTTGAGTTATGCCGACAAGTATTTGGGTGGAGGCAAGGGTTCTAAGGGCGCAGTGAAGCAATCAGAGGGTATGCGTTCTACCGTTAGAGAGATCCCTGCCAAGTTGCCTGAGCATACTACCGATTTCATTCGTTCGACCGCTGTTGAGACCTTCAAGGCGCTGAACTGCGATGGCGTAGCTCGTATCGACTTTATGATTGATGAGAAGGACGGCAAGATATATGTAAACGAGATCAACACCATCCCAGGATCACTCTCGTTCTACTTGTGGGAGGCAAGTGGAGTCTCATTCACAGAGCTTACCGAGCGACTCATCCGTATCGCATTTGAGCGTAAGCGCGACTCATCGTTCAAGACTACAAGTTACAAAGAGAATATCTTTAACTATACAATCTCTGGTGCGAAAGGAGCAAAAGGAGCTAAGGGCGCCAAGATGTAACAAAACTTTAAAGACTATGAAAAAGTTAGCATTATTATTGACCGCCATCTGCCTAACAACGCAGGTTTCGGCAGGCCTTATTCCAAAGTTTAAGTTTGGAGTGAAGGCTGGTTTGGATTATCAAACCTCAGATTTTAAATTCTCTGACGCCATATCTTCAGGCTATAAATTTGATCTAAAGTCTAACACAGGTTGGTTTGCAGGCGTGCAAGGTGATCTCACATGGGGAATGTTGGGCATACACCCAGAGTTGATATACTCACACAACTCGTTCGATGTCAGCGGTATGGGCAGCTCAGTAAAGTACGACCGATTGAATCTGCCTTTGTTGGCACAGATTAAGTTGCTCGGTATCTTAGCTATTCAGGCAGGCCCAAACTTTCTGCTGATGACCAACACAAGCGGTAAGATGGAGGGTGTCGAGTGGTGTGTTAAGAATCCAACTGTCGGTTACACAGTGGGTGCCGAGGTGAAGATTTGGAAGATCGCTGTATCGGCTCGCTACAACGGCGCATTCGAGAAGAGTAAGGTTGTCGGTTTTGAGACATCGAAAGATCGCATCGAAGATATCCAGATCGGCATAGGTTACTACTTCTAATTCAAAGATTTCCTCGATAAACAGAAATATGGGTTGTCCTTCAAATTATGTCGGACAACCCATATTCTTTTACTATTTTAGCAAGTTGTATGCGGAAGCTCATCAAAAGTGTTACTCCGCCTTACGAGCCAACTCAACTGCTTTGGTTGTAGTGTAATACTTCGACTTCATCTGTGAGCGCTCCCATGCAGGAATCTCACCCTGCTTCAAGTAATCCAAATAGACCTTCATCACTGAACTGAAACGCATCTCGTGGGTCTTGGTAATGCCCTGAGGGATCACGATCTGCCACTCCTTTTCGCCGCTCTTCTCAGCCTTCAAACCTGGGTAACGCTTCTCCAAAGAGTTAAGCGACTTGATCAATGTAGCCTCAAATGCCGCATCGTCTGCACCATTGTTGACCACATACAACATAGGCTTATAACCCTGTTCTGCACCCTGACGAATCTCGACATTACACTTCGAGCCCTTCACCACCGAGTAGTGAGTGTCGCCCGTTCCCTCGGTACCTACCTTAGCCATGAAGTTCCAGATCACGCTCACGCGCACATTCACACCCTGCAACTGGTAGTTCATCTCTCCGTTAGAGTATACATGGAGTGTGTCGTTGACAATATCTTTCTTCAAGAAATCGGGATAGCGATCCTTACCTGAAACCAAACGATACTTATCAATCGGAATCTTTGTCGCCCAACGCTTCGCTGAGGTGAACTTAATATCCTTTGTGTAGTCAATCTCCTGCTCAGGCATTACGGTACACTGCACCAAATCGACCAAGTGAGTTGTTACATCAACCAAGCCCTCGCCCTGCTGCTCAATATCGAAATACCACTCTGGGCGGCGCAAAGGCTGACCCGACACATATTTAAAGAAGTGGTGAACACTCTCTTTTGTGATAGCAGGATCTTCGGGTGTACCCTTCTGCAACTCACCAAAAAGCTCTGGCATAGCTACCAATACACGCTGCAACTCGTTATTAATCTCCGAACGCTCGGTCATAATATCGTAGACCATAACTCCCTTCTCAGCAGCCTCATCCAAAGTCTGCTCCAAGAGTTTAAAACGCTTCTGATCGATGGCCATCGGTTTGTCCGACAACACGTTAATACCAGCATCAACTGCCGCTTTGACGTAACCTGTCTTTTTACCGTTGTTACCAGCCAACACCACAACATTACCCTTCTGCTCCTCGATCATCTTCTGCAAAAAATCACCACCTGTGTAGAGTTGCTCGTTCCATGTTGTAGGACGCTCAGAGCGAGTGTTGTATATATTAATTCTATCAAGGTGCATCTTCACATCATCGCCCTCAGGCGCATAGACATGAACCGTGGGATCAACCTCATTGTACATATACATCTGCACCAATGCAGCATGGAAGTGACCAGGATCGAGCGTCAAGAGTTTCACCTCACCCTGCTTGCCGCTGAACTTAGCTGTTGACGGATTCTGCTCACACGAAGAAAATAGCATTGCAACAGATGCGGCCATAATTAAAAGCGATTTATTCATTTCAAGTAAAGTATTTATCAGATATTCAACTTTTTCACCTCATTCGTCCACCAACGTCCGCCCCTCAAAAGCAGAAATCGGCCAACGATCAAACAAAGATACATCAAAAATTTATTTTTTATCGAAAAATTTACACATAATCTGCTCATTTTTAACAATTTTACCCTATATTTGCGTGCTTGAAAAAGCGAAAAAGGGAGTAAAA
>CAYTGT010000037.1:0-10486 GCA_964437405.1 uncultured Alistipes sp. | reverse complement strand
ATGTTAAACCACGAAAAAGCCTTCTTGATGTCCGATACGTGTACGCGCTCCTTGTCGTACTCTGGCAATACAGCCTCAAACTCAGCCTTGAGCTTGTCGGCAGACTCCTTGTGAGAGATTGCCTGCTTACCCTCGGTGTAGGCATACATGCGAGTGAATACATCTGCCAAAGCGATATCCTCACCCTCAGTGAACATTGAAATCTCCGACAATGCACTCACGCGAGAAGTAGCCGACGCATTCTGACGGCGGCCGTCAGCGAGCGACTCAACGATAATTCCGCGTGTAGAGTGTGCTACATACTTGTAAAGACCGGGCATGCCCGAAATAGCCAAAATATCCTTAAATTCCATAGTGCTTTAATTATTTTCTAACGTTTTAGTGGTGCAAATATATGTATTTTTCACCCTATTTCAAAGTTTTTACCTACATATACACCTTATGTCTGTTTAATCCTTTTTCAGATGCACATCCAATTGAGGGTATGGGAAGTTTGCTCCCGCCTCAGGCAACTCCTTGTAGAAGGCCTCGGTCACAGAGTCGTATAGACCCCAAAAATCCTCATTTTTTACCCATGCGCGAGCCTCTATCACTACCGCACTATCAGCCAAAGCGTCAATTCTCACAATCGGCATTGGGTCGGCCAGAGCTCTGCCATCACGTTTGATGATTCCGAGCATTGCCTCGCGTATCTGGTCGTAGTTGTCGCCATACGAAACCGATACCTTCCAACTGCATCGGCGTGTTGTCGAAGTCGAGTAGTTGTTGATAATCGAGGTTGAAATAGAGTTGTTTGGTATGTATATCGTCTTCTTGTCGCCTGTATAGACCATCGTTGTGAAAAGTCTGATGTCGGCCACCGTTCCGCTCACTCCATTTGCCTCGATAAAGTCACCGATCTTATATGGTCGCAACAGAAGAATCATCACGCCACCCGCAAAGTTCTGCAACGTGCCACTCAGTGCCATACCAATCGCCAATCCCATCGAAGCCAACATTCCGACAAAAATCGTAGTGTCGAAACCGAGCGTAGAGATAATCATCACAATGATAAATACATAACCCAACGTCTTTACTGCCGTCAGACAGAATGAGTGTAGCGACTTCTCCACTTTGCGGCGTGTCATAATTGCATCTACCACCGCCAAAATTTTACGCAGAATCCAACGTGTGATGTAGTAAATCGCCACCGCGATAATTAGCTTGGTACCTGTCCAGATGCACCACTCCCAAATCTGATTCCAGATAGTGCTCATTTCGAGCGATGAAATCTGCTTTACGGTCTCGGCCAAACGAGCCTTTTGTATGCTGTCGGGAACCATCAGATTCTCGATTGTCTGATCAGCTTGAAGAAAATTTAGCATAAAAGTGTAAAATTTACATATTAATAACCTCTCAACATACCCTTACGGAGTATATCTGCGGACAAATGTAACTATTTTTTCAGTAAAATACACTATCTTTGTCGAGACTATTTTGGGTAAAAGTTTTACGATGGAAATTTTTATAATCATACTGCTTATACTTCTCAACGGAATCTTTTCGATGTCCGAGGTGGCGTTGATCTCGGCACGTAAGTCGAGTCTGAAAATTCAGGCGGCGCAGGGTAGTAAATCAGCCAAGACCGCATTGCGTTTGGCCGAAGATCCCGATCGCTTCCTTTCGACCGTTCAGATTGGCATTACGCTGATTGGACTTTTGACAGGTATGTATTCTGGTGCGACCTTTGCCGATGATTTAGGCGCTCTGTTTGTCGAGTGGGGTGTCCCTGCAGGCTCGGCTGTTGCATTGGCCAGAGCCTTGATTGTGATTGTGGTCACTTACCTGACAATAGTTTTCGGAGAGCTTGTCCCCAAGCGTATCGGTATGAGTATGTCGGAGAGTGTCGCTAAGGTGGTATCTCATCCGATGCACTATCTCTCGGTTATCGCTTCACCATTTGTTTGGCTTTTGTCTAAGAGTATCGAGTTGGTCTCTACTCTGCTTCGCATTAAAGAGGGCGAGTCGACCGTTACCGAGGCTGAGATTAAATCAATCATTCAGGAGGGCGCAGAATATGGCGAGGTGCAGGAAGTTGAACAACGCATCGTTGGTCGCGTCTTTTCGCTCGGTGATCGTAGCGTGGGCTCTATCATGACCCATCGCAGCGATCTGGTGTGGCTTGATTTGGATATGACGGTGTCGGAAATCCACTCTTTGGTCAGCTCATCGCCTCACTCTATCTATCCTGTTATTGATGGCAACCCCGATCGTCTGCTCGGAGTGGTCTATTTGAAGGATCTTTTTGCACAACTCGATCGCGAGCAGTTCTCGCTTCAAAATATAGTCCGTCCTGCCAAGTTTTTCCACGAGCAGACAGAAGTCTACAACGCTTTAGAGCAGTTGCGTGAGGAGCACCTCTCTTATGGTATCGTATGTGATGAATTTGGCGTAACGCAAGGCGTAATCACCTTAAGAGATATCCTTGAAGCGTTGGTTGGCGATATGTTGGAGGAGAAGGAAGAGCCTAATATCATCGAGCGCGAAGATGGCTCATTGTTGGTTGCGGGCCGTTGCCCATTCTACGATTTTTTGTCGCATCTCGGCTTGGACGATGTCTATTCTTCGGCTGAATACAATACCATCAGCGGCCTTTTGCTTGATCTGCTGGGTCATATCCCTGCTGCGGGCGAGAGTGTTGCGTGGGATGAATATAGATTGGAGGTAGTCGATATGGATGGCGCACGTATTGATAAAATAATGGTTGAAAAGGAGAAATAAACGATGAAGATAGCGAATATAGATTTGGGCGAAAAGCCGCTATTTTTGGCACCGATGGAGGATGTTACCGATCCTTCGTTCCGCTATATGTGTAAGCTCTTTGGCGCCGATGTTGTGACTACCGAGTTTATCTCTTCCGATGGCTTGATTCGCGATGCGTGGAAGTCTCGCGCCAAACTCAATATTGATGAAGCCGAGCGCCCTGTGGGTATCCAGATCTATGGCCATTTAATCGAACCTATGGTCGAAGCCGCACGTATCGCCGAGACTGCTCGCCCCGATTTTATCGATATCAACTTCGGTTGCCCTGTGAAGAAAATCGCAGGTCGCGGAGCTGGTTCTGGTATGATGCGCGATGTGCCTCTCATGGTCGAGATGACACGCCAGATTGTCCAAGCTGTTAACACTCCCGTAACCGTCAAGACCCGATTGGGCTGGGACGAGGAGTCGAAAAATATCATGGATATCGCCTTGCGCCTGCAGGATGTCGGTATCGCAGCCCTCACGATTCATGGACGTACCCGCTCTCATATGTATCGTGGCGAGGCTGATTGGACTCTTATAGGTGAGGTGAAAAACTCGCCGCTAATTAATATCCCGATTATCGGTAACGGTGATGTAGATTCTGGCCCTAAGGCTAAAGAGATGTTCGATCGCTATGGTGTCGATGGTGTGATGATTGGTCGTGCAACCTATGGCCGCCCATGGATTTTCAAAGAGGTCAAGCACTTCTTACAGACAGGTGAGGTTATGCCTCAACCATCGGTTCTGGAGCGTGTCGCAATCGCAAAACAACACCTCCGTAAATCTATCGAGATCAAGGGTGATAAGGTCGGAATTTTGGAGATGCGCCGCCACCTCTCTAACTACTTCAAGGGCCTGCCCGATTTCAAGCAGACTCGCCTAAAGTTGGTGACGCTCTATGATGAGGCTGAGATAAATGCCACGTTGGATTATGTCGCCGAGCGTTGGGGCGATTTCGATATGAGTGCGTCAGTGCCGCCATCACTCTCGCATGAGATTTAAAAAATGAATGCAGGGCTAAAATTCAGCTCTGCATTCTAATTTTATCCTCTCGCCCGACTCTTGATGCGTAAACTCTAAAGTCTCGGCATGTAGATATAATCTCTCTGCCGCCACGCCATAAATATCGTCTCCCAAAATCGGTACCCCCAATCCATCCTTATGTGCCGAATGTACTCTTAGCTGATGCGTTCTGCCTGTGATGGGGTAGAAACGTACTCGCGAATGACCTTGCTCCTGCCCGATAACCTCATATCGTGTAATTGCTTGCTTGCCATCCTCAGCCACCATCTGTCGCGGACGGTTGTCGTAATCCAATTTCAACGGAAGATCTATCATGCCTTCACGTTGAGTCACCACACCATCAAGCAACGCTACATAGCTCTTTTTCACCGTACGCTTGATGAATTGCTGTTGTAGATTCTGATGCGAGTGCTTACTCTTTGCAATGACCAAAATTCCCGAAGTTGATTGATCCAATCGGTGTACGATCATAGGCCACGCCTCCTCTTTGCCTCGCTCTTTGCCATATCTCGCCTCTGCCCACTCCTCGGCTGAGAGTACGCCCGACTTTCCTCTGACCGAGAGCATTCCCGATGGCTTGTTTATCACCACCAAATGATCATCTTCCCAAATTATTTCAGGCTCCGCAACCTCTATATTTACCAATGGATTATCTTCTACCTCCAAACCCTGCATCATAAATGTGAGTATCGGTTTACACTTGCTGTTGCAAGCGGGGTAGTAGTTGCCGTGTTGTCTGATCTCTCCTTTTGGCGACTCTCCCCACCAAAACTCAGCCATCGCTATCGGCTTTAAATCATTCAAATATGCATATTGCAACATCTTTGGCCCTGCACACTCTCCCGCCCCAGCAGGTGGAATATGTTGTGCAGTCGGGGCAAATATCTCGCATAGATCACTCACCTCTCCTTTGGCGTTTCTCATGCGAAACTCCCTGAAAAGATCCATCTGCAACTTTGCCGAACGTGTGCGGCGCTCGATCTTTAATCGCTCGATCTCAGCTTGTAAATCTCTGACCCTCTGCTCGGCCGACTCAATCAACTCTTTGTTGCGCTTTTTTGCTCGTTGCATCTCTGCATTGTCGTGCTGGCTTTCAAGTGTCAACCGAATCGGATCACCTCCTTCAGCTCTTGCCTTGTGGCGTGTCTCGCGGCGACTTTGCATGACGCTTTTCAATGCGGCAAGTTCCTCCTCGGCCTTCGATTTTGTTCGATTCAACTCCTCTTTGGCCATAAGATAGTCTGCCGAATGTTCTAATGCATCTATCTCTCGATTTATCTGCGATATTTCATGCTCCTCGCGGCGGAAGAAATCATCGGGTTGGAGCATATCGTACACGGGCGGCACAAAGTAATCATGACAGTTGCTTCCCGCTAAATTTCCCGAAAAAGCGGCCAAAAATCCCACTTCGCCACCGCGCTCCCTAACCACCATCACACCAAACATTTTTCCTCGTGAAAGCTCCTCGGCCCAATCAGTGCGTTGTATCAGATACTCCTGCACCTGATGCGCGGCCATGCGTGAGAGTTCATGCGGTGTGTAATGAAACGGCCACGTGAACTTCTCAGGTAGAGCAATCCCCGATATCGAATTTTTGTAGCGATGTAGCATAATTTTACAGTTTTCACAGCAAAGTTAATTTTTTTTAGCTGATTTTTTGTAGTTTTATGGATACAATTGCGACTAATATAATAGAATCGGTTTTGAATTTTATTAAAAGAGTTGACGCATTAAATAACCTCGAAATAAAATTCAAACAAATTCTAAAACCAAACATTTTATAAAATGGATAAGAGACCTGAGAGTTTAGAATATAGGTTTGCACGGATCGCACGCGAGTATAAAGATACGATCTACATGGTGTGCTATATGTTCTCAAAGGACACTCAAGAGGTTGATGATTTGTATCAAGATATATTGATCAATATTTGGAAGAGCCTTCCATCGTTCGAGGGGCGCAGTAACCTCAAAACATGGATCTGGCGTTTGAGCCTGAATACTTGCATCTCCTATGATCGCAGACGCTCATCCCGCCCTGCGGCTCTGCCGTTGGATCTTAATATCAATCTCTATGAGGATTCCGACCATGAGACCAAGCAGATTAAAATGCTCCATCAACGCATCAATTGTTTAGGGGTTTTTGATCGCGCCATCATCATGCTGTGGTTGGAGAATATGTCTTACGAAGAGATTGGTGCGATTGTCGGTATTTCGGCCAAGAATGTGGGCGTCAATTAGTACGCATCAAAGAGCAATTGAAAAACATGTAAAAGCAAAAATAACTTTATGGAAAACAATATCATAAGCGCTGAATTTGACCAAATGCGAGAGCAAATCTCCTTGCTCAAGGAGAAACTATCCGAGCAGACGATCATCAACCAGAAGCACATCTTGCAAGCCATAAGTAACCGCGTGTCGAAGATCAATCGTATGAAGTGGGTAAGTGTTTTTGGTGCTATCTTTGCCATAGTCTATTGCCCAATAACTTTTTACAGCTTTGGCTTTAGCTGGATGTTCTTGGTTGGAACTGAACTCATGCTTGTATTTTGTCTTGGCATGACATTGTGGATGCACCGAGGAATCAGCATTGAGGCTGTTTCAAGTGAGAATCTGATCTCGTTGGGTATCAAAGTTCAGGATTTAAAACGCCATTATGCCAATTGGCTCGTCTTTTCCATCCCGATGATTGCGTTGTGGTTTGGTTGGTGGATCTGCGAAGCTGCGCAAACACGTATTGATCCGATACCTTTTATCACAGCAGGTTTGATCGGCGGCTTGATTGGCGGTGTAGTGGGATATCTTCGCCATCGTAAGATCGTAAAGCAGATTAGTGAGATTATTAACCATATCAAAGATTTGCAGGAGCATTAATCTAAAACCTAACCACCTGCAATATGAGAGTCGACATTCCGCGAGAGTGTCGGCTCTTTGTTTTATTTCTTTAGTCTAAAAGTTGGCAAATCGCCTTTTTTGTAGTATCTTAGTAAAATGAAATCATGTGCTTGTGTAATTTGTGCGAGCGCGTGCAGGCTTGAGTAAATTTAATTTATTAAAACCATAACTATGAAAAAACAAAATCTATTTGCATTGGCTGCGATGCTGATCTTCTCGGCTTCTGCTGTGGCGCAAGATCTCAAGGGTTTTGCCTATGGTAATGAGACGGCTCCTCGCGGCTATGAGTCGAAAAATGCCGAGTGGGAATCGCCTGGCGAATTGTCGCTCAACAAGGAACAACCCAAAGCATGGTTCTTCCATTTTGCTTCGGAGGAGAATGCCCGCAAGGTCTTGCCTGAAAACAGTGAGTATTATCTTTCGCTCGATGGCACTTGGAAATTTAATTGGGTGCCACATCCTGAAGAGCGCCCCAAGGAGTTCTACAAGAGTACATTCGATGACTCGAAGTGGGACAATGTGCAGGTGCCAATGAATTGGAATGTCTATGGTTTGCAGGCCGATGGCTCGCAGAAGTATGGTACACCGATCTATGTCAACCAGCCTGTGATTTTCAAGCACTCGGTTGCCGTAGGCGATTGGAAGGGTGGCGTTATGCGCGAGCCTGCTCCATATCATACAACCTATAAACATCGTAACGAGGTTGGCTCTTATCGCCGCACCTTCACTCTCCCTGCAGAGTGGGATGGTCGCCAGATCTACCTCAATTTCGATGGTGTGGATTCATTCTTCTACCTCTGGGTTAACGGCCAATATGTAGGCTTCTCGAAAAACTCACGTAACCTTGCGGCCTTCAATATCACTAAATATGTGGTTGAGGGTGAAAATCTTGTGGCTGTTGAGGTCTATCGTAATTCAGATGCTTCGTTCCTCGAGGCTCAGGATATGTTCCGTTTGCCTGGTATCTTCCGTACGGTATCTCTGACTGCGACCAACCCTGTTGAGCTTCGCGATATGAGAGTTACCACCGATCTGGATTCGGAGTATAAGGATGGTGTCGCTAAAATTGCTGTCGATGTCCGCAACCTCAGCGCTAAGGCTGCCAAAGGCTACACTCTGCAAGCTGAACTCTTCCTCAACGACCTCTATTGCGATGTCAATTGGCCTGTCAGTGGTGCTGTGAGCCACGCTTCTGTTGATTTGACAGAGTCGCTCTCGACTACTACCACTGCGATGGAGATTGCACTTAAAGATCCTCAAAAGTGGAGCGCCGAAGCACCTTATCGCTATACATTGGTCGTGAGTCTGAAGGATAAGAAGGGTAAAGTTGTCGATATGGCTTCTACCTATATGGGTTTCCGCGAGGTGGAAATCCGCGATACTAAGGCTGAGGATGATGAGTTTGGCCTCGCAGGTCGTTACTACTACCTCAACGGCAAAACCGTTAAGATGAAGGGTGTCAACCGTCACGAAACAAGTCCTGTGCGTGGTCACGCCATAACTCGCAAGCAGATGGAGGAAGAGGTAATGTTGATGTTGCGTGGTAATATCAACCATGTCCGTTGTTCACACTACCCCGATGATCCATATTGGTACTACTTGTGTGATAAATATGGTATTATGCTCGAGGACGAGGCTAATATTGAGAGCCACGAGTATTACTATGGCGATGCTTCGCTCTCTCATGTTCCTGAGTTCCTTGATGCCCATATCGCACGTGTGTTGGAGATGGCCCATGCCAATATCAACCACCCATCTATCATGATCTGGTCACTCGGTAACGAGGCAGGCCCTGGTCAGAACTTTGTCGAGGCATATAAAGCCCTCAAGGCATTTGATGCGACACGCCCTGTTCAGTATGAGCGTAATAACAACATCGTTGATATGGGTTCTAACCAATACCCATCTATCGGCTGGACTCAATATGCCGTAACGGGTAAGGCTCCTATCAAATATCCATTCCATATCTCTGAGTATGCTCATTCTATGGGTAACGCTGCGGGTAACTTGCAGGATTATTGGGATGCTATCGAGAGCACTAACTTCTTTATGGGTGGTGCTATCTGGGAGTGGATCGACCATACTATCTGGAATGTTGATCCAAAAACAGGCGATAGATATATGGGCTATGGTGGTGATTTCGGTGATCGTCCTAACGACCACACCTTCTGCGTTGATGGTGTTGTCTTTGCCGATCGCACTCCAAAGCCACAATACTATGAGGTGAAGAAGGTCTACCAGAATGTCGACATCTCTTTGCAGGAGGATGGTCAGATCAGAGTCTTCAATAAGCGCTACTTCGAGCCGCTGAGTGACCTCGATATGGTTGTTTCGCTCTGGGCTTACGGTAAGCAGATAGCATCATATACTCAGTCTAAGTTTGCTGTTGCGCCTCGCAAGGCCGTGAGCTTCAAACTCTTGTTTGATCTTCCAGCCCTCACATCAGATCCTAATAAGGAGTATTTCGTGAAGGTGCAGCTCAAGCTCAAGAAGAATATGCCTTGGGCTGATAAGGGCTATGTTCAGATGGATGAGCAGCTTGCTCTCAAACCAGCCGTTAAGAATACCTATATCGCCGATGTTGCGAAGTCGGAGTTGAAGCCTTCTATCAAGACCGAGGGTACGATCACAACAATCTCTGCAGCCGATAAGTTCCTAATCGCTATGGATAATGAGAAGGGTGTACCTTACCATGTGGTTTACGGTGGTACTACCGTTCTTCCAGAGGGCAACTCAGTGAAGCTCAATACCTACCGTGCCCCTGTTGATAACGATAATTGGGCATTCAATCGTTGGTTTGCACTCGGTCTGTTCAATACCGAAGATACGGTTCTTTCTCATAAGACACTTGAGCAGGAAGATGGCTCTGTTGTGTTGCAATATGTTGTCCGTACTCAGGCTAAACATCCTGGTCGCCGCGTGAAGAATGAAGATGCAAGTTTCTCTCTCGTGAATGATGAGCGTGAGATGGGTGCTGATGAGTTTCACTTTATCTCTAATCGCATCTGGACAATCTATCCTGATGGATCGGTTGAGCTTAACAGCGTCATCACAGGTAGCGAGGCATCAGTCTATTTGGCTCGTATCGGATATGAGATGCAACTCTCGAAGTCGATGAAGAACTACACTTATTACGGCCGCGGTCCTTGGGATAACTACAACGACCGTTGCACAAGCGCCTTCGTTGAGCAGTACCAGTCAACCGTCAAGGATCAGTTTGTCGCATGGCCTAAGCCACAGGATACTGCTAACCGAGAAGAGGTACGTTGGGCAGCACTCACTAATGACGAGGGTAACGGCGTGATCTTCGTCTCTACCGAGGGCTTGTCGACCTCTGCTTTGGAGTGGAACTCTATCGAACTTACCGAGACTGCTCACCCATACCAGTTGCCAGAGTCGTCTGGTACATGGCTCAATCTGGATAAGAAGGTCAACGGCTTGGGCGGTAATAGTTGCGGTCAGGGTGGCCCACTTGAGCCAGATGTAGTTAAGGCGGGCGAGAACTCAGTTGGTTTCATTATGCGTCCTATCCGTATGGGTGACGACCTCACAGCTAAGGCTAATGTCCTCCCATCGGGCGATGCACCTGTTCTGTTGTCTCGCAATCTGCGTGGCCACGTTTCGATGAAGTGCTCTAAAGAGGGCGCTGAGATATACTATCAGATTGGCCAGAAGGGTAAGCCACAACTCTATTCAGAGCCTGTTGATATGAGCAAGGGTGGCGATATTATCGTTTGGGAGAAGTCATCACCTGAATTGGCAGCTACTTATACATATTCTGAAGTGA
>CAYTGT010000036.1:0-10539 GCA_964437405.1 uncultured Alistipes sp. | reverse complement strand
GTCTAATTTTCGTATGCTGGCACTCATACCTTGTACGCATGAAGGTGTCCAAGCGATTCATAAAACAAAATTCAGCCATGAACCAACGAATATCTACATGGAGGGCAATAACTGCTTTGCCGAATTTTATATTGAACACCCACAATCCAATTTTACCATTACGGCTGAAATAGAGGGTACGCTATATAACAATGATTATTTGTCGGCAAAGAGTAAAAAGAGGTTGTCGGCGGCTGAACTTGCACCTTATCTGGAGCATACAGATATGTGTGAAGTAAATTCTCCCGAAATTCAGAATGCAGCAAAGAATTTTAAGAAGTTTGCTGATACTCCGATCGAGCTAGTTCATCTTATTTGGAGCGAGATTCATGCAATTCCATTCTATGATGATCCAAACGCAAAGGCTAAGAGCGCGGTAACATTGCTCAAAGAAGGAAAAGGTAATTGCCTTGCAAAGACTCATCTGTTCATTGCCGTATGTCGTGCTTGTGGTATCCCCGCGAGAGAATATGGAGGTTTAGCTCCTACAACGGGGCATGGGTGGCCTGAAGTCTATCTTAATGGTAAGGGTTGGGTGAAGTTCGAACCGACACATCTGCAAGAATGTCATTATCAAATGATAAAAGGACTTCATATTCGTCTTTACGACAGGGGCTTTGTCTTTAAGGGTATGCACACCTATTCACAATGGCATGCTTGGTGGAATGGTACAGTGAAAGTAAGGGATAATCATAGAATAAGAATTACTCGTACAGAATAAATAAACCCCCATTCATTAAATCTATGAATGTGGGGGGTATTTATTCTCTCTATTTCAGATTACATCTCCAACAATGAAATAGGAATTTTAGCCAAATAGATCGAAGCCTTTTCGGTTTCGTGTGACGAGTAGTAGCTTACCCACAACTCATCCCCGACAACTAAGAATCCTGGGTAGGAGTTATCTCCTGCCGATGGTAACGAGAACTTTTCAATAAATCGGCCCGCTTCGTTACCCATAAAAAGTGTAGTCTTAGGGCTTCCCATAAATGTGGTGCGGCCTCCCGCAACGATCTTATCTTTACCCAATACAACAAAGTCGGGACCTCCCATGTGGCTCGCACTCTTTGTCATCTGCCAATCGGTATAAGGCGCCGCGCTTGTCGCCCAGAAATTGCGTCTATCACCGCTGTCGCGGCGTATCAGCAGAGCCATACGTCCATCCTCCAAAAAGCGTACGGTGGTCTCGTTGGGGAATCCATCGCAATGGAGTTGGGTGATCACCTCATAATTTATCCCGTCTGTGCCCTTATAGAGATATAACACCCATTTATCATTCTCCTTTTTGCTGTAACTCACGCCATAAGCAGCCCCCTCATGCCACGTCACTCGCCAAAGCCAATCGTGCGTACTCTTGGTCTTAGGGTCGAGATGAATCGGTGTAGGTTCAGAATAGACCTTGCCGTCATCAGAAAATATCACCTGCGGCTCGCAACCCACCAAAACCTTATTGCGGTAGATTGAGCCTCCCACCGTAATCATCATTCGGCCATCGGGTGTTACAGATAGTTTTGGGTCGCGTAGGTCGTATCCCTCCTTAGAGATCAACGCCACGCTCTTCCATTTTTTACCATTCTTCGAAGAGATGATTCTGATGCGACCCTCAGCCTCGCCCTCAGAGTTGAAAATGTGGCTATCATATTCGCGCATCGAGATATAATAGGCATCCTTGAACTCGATGATGGATGTGAAGGCGCAGTGGTAGTTGCCGTCACCCCAAACGCGATCGACAGAGAAACGGAAATCCTTGCTTTGGGCAGTGAAGATGGCAAAAAATGACATAATCGCCACCAACATTAGACGCAGATGTTTCATAATTATAGATTGTAGTTAAAAAGTTATTTATCGGTTATTTATTTACAAATATAGTGAATATTACGCGAAAAATGTTACTTCATGAGAATTTTTGCTTACACTTTTTTCACTATATATTATGCATTAAATATCCATAAAACAATACAAGTATGGCATATATATGCAAAAAAGAGAGATTTTTATTTATTTGAAAGTTGCGTTATTAATTTATTTTATTAACTTTGCATCCGTAAGAATAACAAATATAAACACCGAAGCATTATGAACACTTCAGTTAAAGAGTATGTAGAGCAGTTTATGGCAGACATCGTGGCGAAGAATCCCAGTGAAGTAGAGTTCCATCAGGCCGTACGTGAGGTGGTGGAGAGCGTTGCCCCATATATATTGGAGAATCCACAGTTGGTAAAGATGAAGGTTTTGGAGCGTATTGCTGAGCCTGAGCGAGTTATCATGTTCCGCGTTCCTTGGGTGAACGACAAGGGCGAGGTGATGATCAACAAGGGCTACCGTGTGCAGATGAATAGCGCTATCGGTCCATACAAGGGTGGTATTCGTTTCCATGCAAGTGTGAACCTTAGCATCTTGAAGTTCTTGGCTTTCGAGCAGACATTCAAGAACAGCCTTACAACACTGCCTATGGGTGGTGGTAAGGGCGGATCAGATTTCAGCCCACGTGGTAAGTCGGATATGGAGATTATGCGTTTCTGTCAGAGCTTCATTACAGAGCTTTATCGTCACATTGGAAGTGATACAGATATTCCTGCGGGTGATATTGGTGTTGGCGGTCGTGAGGTTGGCTATATGTTTGGCCAGTACAAGCGTCTGCGCAATGAGTTTACAGGTACTTTTACGGGTAAGGGCTTGAGTTTCGGCGGCTCGATCATGCGTCCAGAGGCTACGGGTTATGGCGCTTGCTATTTCGGTCAGGCGATGTTGGCTACTCGCGGTGACTCTTACAAGGGCAAGACCGTTGCTATCTCAGGTTCGGGTAATGTGGCTCAGTATGCAGCCGAGAAGGCGTTGAGCCTCGGTGCTAAGGTTGTAACTATGTCTGATTCAAATGGATATATCTACGATCCAGAGGGAATTGATGAGGAGAAGTTGCAGTATGTGTTTGAACTAAAGAATATGTTGCGTGGTCGTATTCGTGAGTATGCCGAGAAGTATCCATCGGCAGAGTATCACGAGGGAGAGCGTCCATGGAGTGTGAAGTGTGATATTGCTATGCCATGTGCTACTCAGAATGAGTTGAATGGCGAAGAGGCAAAGGCTCTTGTGGCAAATGGTTGTATGTGTGTTGTTGAGGGCGCAAATATGCCATCGACACCAGAGGCTATCGAGGTGTTCCAGAAGGCTAAGATCCTCTACTCTCCAGGTAAGGCATCTAATGCAGGAGGTGTAGCTACTTCTGGTCTGGAGATGACTCAGAACTCGATGCGTCTGAAGTGGAGCGCTGAGGAGGTTGATCAGAAGTTGCAGCAGATCATGAGTAAGATTCACTCTGTATGTGTGGAGTATGGTACAGAGCCAGATGGTTATGTGAACTATGTGAAGGGTGCAAACATTGCTGGATTTATGACCGTTGCAGATGCAATGTTGTTACAGGGAATAGTCTAAGAGTCGATTTAAATTTGAAAAGCTTTTAAGTGTCATATAGGTATTAAAGTTAGGTAGGATCCGAGCTGCGGTTGTTATACTGCGGCTCGGATTTTTTTTTGGTAACCTCTGGTGTAATTATCTTTTCTGATAAACTCTCACATAATCTACCTCATAGTGCATCGGCAGAGCCTTGTCATCAATCGGACCGCCATTGTCGCCACCCATAGCTAAGTTCAGAAGTATATATTGCTCCTGAGTGAAAGGGTTAAAACCTTTTGCGCGAGTTCCTTGATTGATGGTTTCGGAGAGCGGGATCTCGTTTAATAACTCACCGTCAAGATAGATTCTGATTGCCTCCTCGTCCCAATCCATACGCCAAATATGGAACTTCTCACCCCATGCAGCATCTTTTTGTGTGAAGTGAGAATAGTGTATCTTCTCATCGTCCCATATTGCTTGCCATTGAGCTTTGCCACCCCAAGCGGCATTGGCTAAGATGTGTGGCTCGCCTTTGATGTGGTAATACTCCATGACATCAATTTCGCCGTTGTGTGGCCATGAATTTCTTACGCCCAAAAGCCATATTGCGGGCCATGCTCCTTTCGATGTTGGGATTTTGGCACGAACCTCCATGCGACCATATAGGAATGAGAATTTGTTACGGGTGTTGATCGAAGCTGATGTATATTCTGCGTATAGCGGCTTCTGATCCCAGCTTCGGCCATTGGGGTCGTACTCGAAACAGATGCGTTTTTCGCGTCTGCCCTCGAAAACGAGCAATCCGTCTCGGCACTCTACATTCTCGCGCTGATAGTATTGCGCTTCATGGTTGCGCTCAAAACCTTTCTCGTAGCTCCATTTGCGTGGGTCGGGACGGCCATCTACTGAAAATTCATCGCTCCAGACAAGGCGATAACCCTCATTGCGATATTTATTAGCCTCCTTACTTGGTGTTTGTGCGAAAGCCGAGCCTGCGAAAAGCAAACCCAAAAGCGAAAGTGTCAGATATCTTCTCATAGTCAGTAGTTTTAAATAACGGTTTTTACAAAGGTAAAGATAAATTTTATTCTTGGTGTAAATTTCATGCAGTTTCTGAAAAAGAATATATTTTTGTACCTTTATGAACAAAATGATTAAGACGATGAAACAGAGTTGGAAACCTGGAACGATGATATATCCCTTGCCTGCTGTTTTGGTCAGTTGTGGCGAGAATGATGAGGAGTATAACTTATTCACTGTGGCGTGGACTGGTACGGTCTGTACAAATCCTCCGATGTGCTACATCTCGGTGCGTCCAGAGCGCCACTCATATCCGATAATCAAGCGTACGGGAGAGTTTGTTATCAATTTGACGACTGCTTCGTTGGCGCGTGCAACCGATTGGTGCGGAGTGCGTTCGGGAAAGGATTACAACAAATTCTCCGAGATGGGGCTACACTATGAGGCGGCTGAGGTGGTTAAGGCTCCTGTGTTGGTAGAGTCGCCTGTGAGCATTGAGTGCAAGGTGCGAGAGGTGATAGCTTTAGGATCGCACGATATGTTTTTAGCCGATGTGGTGAATGTGATGATTGATGAGGAGTATTTGGATCCTGAGACTGGAAAGTTGGATCTTCAGCGAGCAGAGATGATTACCTATTGTCATGGTGAGTATTTCCGTTTGGGTGATGTGATCGGTCATTTCGGATGGTCGGTGCGCAAAAAGAGTAAAACAAAGTCGAAGACGGCTAAGCGTAAGAAATAAAAATAATTGGCTCGCATGGGTCATTTAGTTGGGTATTTAGTTGGGTAGAGTGGAAATTTTTTCTACTTTTGTGATAATTTAACAACTATTGTGCTCGTTAGCTTTCGCACGCACATGAGGATGGATCGAGTAGAGCTTGTAGAACGGTGGTTATCAGCGACTTCTATGGCTCGGCTTGATTGTGTTAGATGAGAATTGAAATTAATAATTGAAAACCATATTATGAAGAGAACATTATTTTTGATTTCGATGCTTTTTGCATTTGTGGTTTCTGCTCAAGCGCAAGTGCAAAGTCAGCAGGCTTTATTGGAGGCTTACCGTAATGGTACTCTTTCTCAGGCTGAGATTGAAGGCATGACAGGTGGTGAAAATGCTATGGCAAATGTTGATCGTAGCAGAATTGTAAGATCAGAGGCAGGTGTTGAGGCAGTGAATGAAGGGCACCGTAGTGGTGCAGGTGATGACGCATCACGTATCTTTGGCCACGACCTCTTTACTAATAGCAAACTTACATTTGAGCCTAATTTGAGTATTGCTACTCCTGATAATTACGTGTTGGGTCCAGGTGATGAGGTAATTGTAGATGTTTGGGGTGATGCTCAGTCTTCAGAGAACTTTACAATTTCGCCTGATGGTAGAATCAATATACCTAATGTTGGCCCTGTAACTCTTTCTGGTCTCTCAATCAATGAGGCTACTCGCCGAATGAGAAGCGCGTTGGCCACAATCTATGAGGGTCTGCATGACGGATCGGTTAAGATGAAACTCTCGTTGGGAAGTATTCGTAGTATCCAGGTAAATCTGACAGGCGAGGTTGGTAGCTCAGGTACATATACTCTGCCATCGTTGGCAACTCTGTTCCATGCTTTGCATGTGGCTGGTGGCGTGAACGATTTGGGTACGATGCGTAACATTAGAGTATATCGTGGTGGTAAACTCTTTTCTGAGGTTGATGTTTACGACTACATTCTCAATGGAAAGACCGATAAGGATATCGCTCTTCGTGATGGCGATTTGATCACCGTTGCAGCTTATGGTAAATTGGTGCAGATTTCTGGTGAGGTTAAGCGCCCTCGTTACTATGAGATGAAGCAGAGTGAGACTTTGGCTGATCTGTTACGTTTTGCAGGAGATTTTACAAATGAGGCAAATCGTAGTATCGTCAGCGTTACACGCCGTCAGGGTGGTGAGTACAAGTCGTTTACTGTGGAGAACTCTCAATTTGGAAAATTTGAGTTGGAAGATGGTGATGTAGTGGCTGTTGCAGGTAGTTTGGATCGCTATGAGAACCGTGTGGAGATTCGCGGAGCAGTGTATCGTGCAGGTCATTATGCTATTGACGAAAATATGAAGAGCCTTAAGCAGCTCATCGCTCGTGCCGATGGTTTGCGCGAGGATGCGTTTATGGCTCGTGCGTTGCTTTACCGTGAGAAGGCTGATTGGACAACAGAGGTTAAGTCTATTGATTTGGCAGGTTTGATGTCTGGTAAGGTTGCTGACGTAGAGCTTCGTCCTAATGATGTTTTGGTAGTAGCAACTATTACTGGTATGCGTGAGGAATATACAGTTAGTATTTATGGATCTGTTGGTAATCCTGATGTCTATCCATACGCCGAGAATATGACTGTTGAGGATCTGTTGGTCGCAGCTGGTGGTTTGTTGGAGTCTGCCTCTACAGCTAATGTGACAATTACTCGCCGTATTAAGGATACAAAGAGTTTGAATGTACGTGACGAGTTGTTGGAGACATTTACAATCAGCATCAAAGATGATTTGGTAGTTGATGGTCAAGAGGGTTTTGTTCTTCAGCCTTTCGATCAGGTGCTTGTTCGCCGCTCTCCTGTTTATGTTTCGCAGGGGCGTGTGACAGTTCAGGGCGAGGTCGCTTTTGCAGGTAGCTATCCTATCTCACATCGCAATATGCGTATGTCGGAGTTTATCGAGGCAGCTGGTAAGACTACTCCTGCGGCTTATGTTAAGGGTGCGTATTTGTTGCGTCAGATGACCGATGAAGAGCAGATGCAAAATGAGGCTTTGCAGAAGATGATCGCAATGCAGGCGATGCAGAAGCGCGACTCACTCAATTTGGGTGATGTTGCTACTGCTGCTGCTGCTGCATATGTTGTAGGTATAGATCTTCAAGCAGCAATAGATAACCCAGGCTCGGATGCCGATCTGGTTTTACGAGATGGTGATGTTGTGGTTGTTCCTGAATATAACGGTACTGTACGTGTTATGGGCTCAGTACTTTATCCTAACTCTATTACGTATAAAGAGGGTAAGAACCTTAAATACTACGCTAAGGCATCTGGTGGCTTTGATAACCAGGCACGCAAGAAAAAGGCCTTCGTAATCCATATGAATGGTATGGTAGAGTCGGGAATGTCGGCAACAGTACAACCAGGGTCGATTATCATTGTCCCTGCGAAGAATCTCAGAGAACCTGTTAAGTGGACCGATATTGCAGGTGTGATTTCATCTACTGCATCGACTACAGCTATGGTGATTTCGGTTATTAACCTTTCAAACAACAAGTAGTATATGGATCAGTATCAGAATAACATGCCTCAAGAGGAGCAGGAGATCGACCTTGTGGAGTTGATCCAAAAGATGTGGCTCAATAAGGGCTTGATCATCAAGATGACTTGTGTCTTTATGGTATTGGGCGTTTTGGTGGCACTCTTTAGCTCAAAGGTATATACTGCATCGTGTGATATTGTGCCTCAAGTTACTAAGACAAATAGTGGCAGTATGAGTACTCTTGCAAAATTAGCAGGAGTTGATCTTGGTCAGGATCAGGGTGCAAAGATGCTATCTCCTTACGTGTATGAGAATGTAATGAAGAGTACAACATTCCGTAAAGAGTTGATGCAGACTAAAATTAATTTCGAGGAAGTAGATCATCCTGTTAGTTTTTATGAGTATTATACAAGTGAAGAGTATAATAAGCCGAATATTATTGATTATATCAAAAAGTATACTATCGGATTACCATATCTTATAATTAATGCACTCAAGGGTGAAGAAACGTTTCCTGATTATGGTGCTATTGCAGGGGAAAAATCCCCAATAGAGACAATATCTAAGACTGAATATGATATGATTCAGTTAATTGGGAGTAAAGTATCTATTATGGTGGATGATAAAAACGGTTATGTGACAATTACTGCAAATATGCCCGAAGCATTGGCTGCGGCGCAACTCGCCCAAGCTACGGTGACTTTATTGCAAGATTATATCACTAAATTTAAAATTGAGAAGGTACAATCAAATCTTGATTTTATTCAAGGACGTTATGATGAGGCTAAGAAAGTTTTTGAAGAAATTCAGTCTCGCAGAGCGAAATTTAAGGATGCGAACCATAACTCGGTTAAATATTCAGCTCGTGTTGAGCAGGAGAAATTGGATGCTGAGTATAAATTAGCAATGAATCTGTATGGTGAATTGGCGACCAAATTGGAGCAAGCCAGAATTGATGTTAAAGAGAATACTCCAATGTTAACAATCATCAGCCCTGTAACAGTCCCTTATAAGAAGACGAAGCCTCAGCGTGCGATGATTCTTGTAGCCTTTACATTCTTAGGTGTTGTGGCAGGAGCAGGTTTGGTGCTTGTGTTGCCGACCATTGCCGATATTACAGGTCAGGAGCGTCTGCGTAATATTGTGAAGCAGTTACCTGCGGCCGAGTAGTCGTGCAGCAACTATAAAAAGGATATGAATTATATACTTTAGTATTGTAATTTTATTTCTTGTCATTCCACATCACGAACTTTAGGTGAGTGATGGTTGGAATCTCTACAAAGAGTACAATTTTCGTTCAGAGACTCCAATCCTCGCCTAACGGCTCGGTGGAGTGATGCACCCGAAAAGGGGTGTATTAAGAAGCCGTGCAACCCTTTCTAAGGGCGGCCATAAACAAAATTACTCTCCCACTCATAAAACAGGCGTTACGCCTGCGGTGGAGTGACGGATTTACAACACTAAATATATAATTCCGAAAAAAGATTAATCTATTATGCCACATATTTCAGAACGTGCAGTCCAGATGCCAGCATCACCTATTCGTAAGTTGGTGCCGTTGGCGGATGCTGCTAAGAGACGTGGGACGAAAATCTACCACCTCAATATCGGTCAGCCCGATCTGCCCTCTCCAACAGAGGCCTTGGAGGCTTTGCGCCGTGTGGATAGAGAGGTGTTGGAGTATAGTCCGAGTGATGGATATTTGTCGCTTAGGGAGAAATTGGTGGGTTACTATGATCAGTACCAGATCAAACTCTCTCCCGATGATATCATCATCACCACTGGTGGATCAGAGGCGGTGTTGTTTGCCTTTATGTCGTGTTTGAACCCAGGTGATGAGATCATCGTGCCCGAACCTGCGTATGCCAATTATATGGCATTTGCAATTTCGGCAGGAGCTGTGATTCGTACCGTCTCGACATCTATCGAAGAGGGCTTTGCGTTGCCTAAGGTTGAGCAGTTCGAGGAGTTGATCAACGAGCGCACGCGTGGCATTTTGATCTGTAATCCCAATAATCCCACAGGATACCTCTACACCCGCAAGGAGATGAATCGTATTCGCGATATCGTGAAGAAGTATGACCTATTTCTCTTTTCGGATGAGGTCTATCGTGAGTTTATCTATACAGGCTCGCCATACATCTCAGCTTGCCACTTGGAGGGTATTGAGCAAAATGTGGTGTTGATTGACTCTGTGTCGAAGCGATATTCGGAGTGTGGTATCCGTATCGGAGCGTTGATCACCAAGAATCATACTCTACGCAATGCTGTGATGAAGTTTTGTCAGGCTCGACTCAGCCCGCCGTTGTTGGGTCAGATTGTGGCTGAGGCTTCAATCGAAGCTCCGAGATCTTACATGATTCGTACCTATGAGGAGTATATCGAGCGCCGCAACTGTCTGATAGATGGCTTGAATAAGATCCCAGGCGTCTACTCGCCAATCCCTATGGGAGCGTTCTATACCGTGGCACGTCTGCCGATAGATGATAGCGATAAGTTCTGCGCATGGTGCTTGGAGGAGTTTGAGTATGAGGGTGAGACTGTGATGATGGCTCCAGCATCGGGATTCTATACCGATCCAGCTAAGGGCCGAAATGAAGTGCGTATAGCTTATGTACTTAAGAAGGAGGATTTGCGCCGAGCACTGTTTATCTTGAGTAAGGCATTAGAGGCATATCCTGGTAGGGTAGAGTAAGCAAACGGGTGTCAAAATAAGGGGACTTTTAACCATGATGGGTTGAAAGTCCCTTTTGCTTTTGCAAGAAAAGATAACTTGCTTAGAATAAATCTGTTGGTCGGATTGCTTGAAAATTGGGTAACGAGAT
>CAYTGT010000035.1:0-10688 GCA_964437405.1 uncultured Alistipes sp. | reverse complement strand
GAACCAAGTTTATTTAATTTTTAATCGTCCACAATTTTTAGTGGACAGTAGTGAGTTTATGTAGTAAAAAAATGTCACTCCACCGCACCCGTAACGGGTGTGTCACTCCACCGAAAGTCTTTAGACTTGAGGATTGGAGTCTCTAACGACAAAAACGAGAATAGAGATGCCAATCATCATATGATAAATCATCCTTTGTGGCATGACAATATAATTCTGTTATGCAATAGCCGTGATTTTGATTTTTTAGGCCTTTTGACTACTTCTTCATATTTTTTTCTCTAAAAAGTGTAACCTTTTTCTTAAATTTGCGTCTAAAGGGTAAGATGGAATTGATTGAAAACTCACTAATACGCCAAATCCTTAATGGAGCAACCGAACGCTATGCGGAGCTTGTACAGATCCACCAGAATGCGGTCTTTGCCCTCATAGTGCGCATAGTGGGGAACAGCGAGGAGGCTGAGGAACTGACGCAAGATGTATTTCTGAAGGCCTATTCCAACCTGCATCGATTCAAGCAACGATCCTCCTTCTCAACTTGGCTTTACCGCATAGCCTACAACGAGGCGCTGTCGCAGACTCGCCACCACAAACCCACTCAACTACAATTAGATGAAGGCCGTTTGGCCGCAATCGGCGATGAGGAGTTAGAAGCCTTCGAGCAGAGCGAAGCGAGCGAAGATGATGTAGAGCGACTGATTCGGGCAATAGATACTCTACCGAACGAAGAGAGGGCTCTGATTACGATGGTCTACTACAATGACATTTCGTTACAACAATGTGCCGAGATCACCGATCAAAGCCTCAGCAACATAAAGGTTCGATTGCACCGAATACGCAAGAAACTATATTTAATGATTAAAGGTGAAAACAACAGATAATATGGAGCAACATAACGAGCAAAACAAGATGTTACGTCAGGCGCTGAGCCGCATGAATAAGCATGAGCTCTCGCCCGATTTCAAGACCCAACTGATGGCGCAAGTACGTCAAAAGGAGCATCGCCGCGAGATGTGGATCGGGGTGGGGCTAACCGCACTGTTTATACTTTCAGTCTGTGCACTTAGCTATGTGGCATACAGGATCTTTCTCCACACCCGATGGATCGAGATATTCACGCCCGAAAATATATATCGTCTAAAGTTGTGGAGTTCGATATCCATCACAGCCTTTTTCTTCGCGATCGTGGATTACGTGGCATCGCCTAAGATATTGGCCTTCTTTGACAAAATAGACCCCAAGAAATAATTTCTTAGGGTCTACACATCTGCTTAGTTTCGGCGGCTACTTTTTCTGAGCAGGCGCCGAGGCTTTTGCGTTGATCTTGATGCGCTGGAACGCCTTTATCAATGTCGCATCACTTGTCTTGGTCTGATCGTAAGTGACTGTCACAGTCTTCTTCTCCAGATCCATCGACATATCCTTCACACCCTTCTGCATAGGGATAGTATTCTCAATCTTCTTAGCACAAGTAGGGCAACCGTCCATATCTGTCTGGAAAACGGTGGTCTTAATTGCCGCGTTCTTCTTCTGTGCTGAAGCCTCAGCTACGCCAAAGCCAATAACTGCCATCAGGCAGAGGATAATAATTCGTTTCATAGTTTTTCGGTATTAAGTATTGTTAATATAAATTAAATCTAAATCCTAAATAGAACTTGCGTCCCATCAAAGGACCCCACACGCTTGAAGAGTTAAACGCTGGTGAGAATGGGTCTGCAGGGTTCAAGATCGGATCTTTCTGCATATAGTCGGCGATATTCTCGCAACCCACATACACCTCCAAGCTACGGATCTTGTGGCTCACCTGCGCATAGAACATCGGATAGGCAGGTGACATATCCTCGCGCAGAATGTTTCCATCCAACGATGGGCGGCGCATCGGGCCATTATACTGAGCCGTCACATCGAATACCCACTTGCGGAATGGCAAAGCATACTGCAAATTAAGCAACGTCTTATACATGCTCGTCAATGGACGCTCCACCTCAAAGAGTTCACCATCACGATTGAGCGTGATTAGGCTGTTGGTGTAGCGGAATGTTGCAAAGACATCGAACCCCTTGAGCGGTGTCCATTGGAAATCGACCTGATAGGTGTCGGTAAACGAGCGCTCACCATTATTATAAACCAAGATCTGATCTCCCGCAAACTCCTGATCGGCCAACACCGTATTATATAGCTGCGTACGGAAATAGTCGAAGCTCAATGTTGCATCGTCATATCCGCCCAATTTGATATATTGAGTCAAGCTACCGCCTGCGGTCAAAGCCTTTTCGATATCGTCATTCAGGTTCTGCGCTGAGAACTTACGGCCTGTGGCCAACATCCAGATATTATCGGTCACGATATTTGCTCGGCGATAACCCAAACCTGCCGATGCACGCAAGATGGTCGAAGGGGTAATATCCCACTTCAAATGAGAACGAGGAGTAAGGGCAAAATACTCCTTCGGAGCGCAATACATCGCACCATCGGTCACATTCTTTCCCTTATTATTGGCCCCCATCCAATCACCACGCAGACCTACCACCAAAGAGAATTTCTCCTTGACATTGTAGGTATATTCGGCATACACACCAGGCTCCACCTGCTGGAATTTGTTGATTGTTCGATTTGCCGCTTGAAACAACTGTGTTATATCTTGACTATCCTTTGTCCAACGATTGACAATATCCTCGCGGCTTATATTAGCCAAAAGCGAAGCTCCAAATATCATCGAAGAGCGTGGCGAGAAGTAGTGAGCATAAGAGAGATTCAACCAATAAGAATCCTCCTTTGCATCAAAGTTATTCAAACCGAAGTAGGCATCTTCGCTGAAATGATTATAGTCGGCCACGATGGCGAGATTCGACCTAAGCTCCTCCTCTGCCTCCTCATCGTAGACCGAAGCTCCGACAGGAGTACCGAGCTTGAAGTATGCATTGAAACCGCGATTATCCATGTGAGAGCCATAGATAGAGTGCTTCTCCATCATCTCGTCATACAGACTCTTTTTATACTGTTTCTGGCCACCCAAGCGCTTCTCGTCAACATATTTCCAACCCCAACGCACTTGAGTACCACCCACAGATTGCCACAACCACTTGTTAGCGAAATTGATCTGTCGTGCTTCAGGAAGATCCCTAAAACCATCATGGTTACGATCGTGCGATTGAGTATCCATCGAACTATGAGCCAAAATCACCGTTGACAATCGTTTGTCGGCAGTCAACGGAATTGCAGATGAAATATTCAACTCAGGCTTAAGCTCACTATCGAAATAGAGGTTCACGAACAAGCGCTCCTCATCCGTAGGCTTACGGTGCTCAAGATTAATCTGACCTGTGATAGCCTCATGTCCCGCTGTCACAGAAGATACACCCTTCGACACCTGAATCGAATTGAGCCACATACCTGGGGTATAGTTCAAACCGTAAGGAGAACTCAAACCTCGCATAATTGGGCGATTCTCATCAAGTAGCTGAGTATAAGTTCCCGTCAGGCCCAACATCTTGATCTGTCGCGCACCCGAAATAGCATCACTATAACCCACCGTCACCGATGCCGAGTTTTCGAAGCTCTCAGCCAAGTTACAGCATGCCATTTTACACAAGCCAGCAAACGAGATTGTCTCGCCCTTAAGGATACCATCACGCTTAACATAATTGCCGAGTGTACTCTCGACAACCACCTCCTCAATTTCAGTATCGGGTTTCAGCGAAAAATCCAGACGATCAACACCATCGGCCACCTTGATTGTATCGTTCTTATAGCCGATATACGATGCGATAAGCATATCGTAACCTTTGACACGATGAAGCGAATAGCTACCATCCAGACCACAACTCACACCGATAGAGGTATTTGCCCAATAGACCGAAGCGCCAATCAAAGGCTCTTTGTTATCAGCCGCTACGACACTACCTCGAATGTTCTGGGAATACGCCCCAAGTGTCACAAGCGACAAAATGCCGCATAATAATATAGTTTTGATTTTCATCATTTTAGAGTGATATAATTTAACATTGATAAGGGCTGCCATCTGATGCATAACACACCATAAGGCTATCCTCACACCTTGCAACGCACCGAAAAGCAGGCTATAATCACACATATACGCCTACTTCTCAAGCATTTGCACCTTGTTAATTATACCAATACTGGAGGTGCTCGAAGCGGTTTCCCTGCACCTAAGACTTGCGATATTTGGGGCAGGAGATATTCTCCATAATTATATGATCCCGATTCGGAAGAATCTTCACAGTAGAGATAAGAGTCAGTCACAACCGCAAGCAACTGATACAGACGACCTTGCTGATCATCATCAACACGCGGCTGGGTATAAAGTTCAAGTTCGGTAGAGTGATCATGGCCACAACAATCGCTATCGCTCAAGCTCACCCCACAGCACTCATGATCATGTGCCTCACACTCATGCACATGCAAAAATGCGGTATGATGATCAGCTCCATGATGGTGCTCACAAGAGCAGGTAATAGAGATCAGATCAGTAGCAAAAGCCACCGACACATAGACCACAAGCATCAACGATGCCAAATATCTATAACCGCTCTTCAACACTGCTTATTCCACCAATTTACACTCTACAAGAGTATCGATCCACTTCTGCGCATCAACCTCTGCTTGCTCGATAGAAACTTCGTAGTTCTCGACCAAAGTGGCTACAACATCTTTAAGTTCAAAATCTTTCTCACAAAGTGTGTTCCACAACAAGAGTGCGCTATCATTAAAGGTGATGACACGTGTCATATCCACACCATATCGACCCTGCATGATAACCACATTCTCACCCGCGATCTCACGAACATTATATCCTTGCTTAATTTTCATATTTAAATCGTTCAAATATCCAACATTACGGCACAAATATACGAAATAAATTGAGATTAACGCCGTTTTTTCGTAAATTTGCTTCGCTCAAGAGCTAAAATCACATAATATGGATTCTCAAATCAGAGAAGTATTACATAAATATTGGGGGTACAATGAATTTCGTCCCAGCCAAGAACAGATCATAGAGTCGGTTATGGCTGGGCACGACACCTTGGCGTTGATGCCAACAGGAGGAGGAAAGTCGCTAACCTACCAAGTCCCCACGATGGCTCGTAAGGGGTTATGTATCGTAGTTACTCCTCTGATTGCGCTGATGAAAGATCAGGTCGACAGACTGCGCAAAATCGGAATCTCGGCAGTAGCAATACATTCGGGAATGTCATACACAAAGATCGACATCGCATTGGACAACTGCGTCTATGGTGATGTAAAATTCCTCTATGTCGCTCCTGAGCGTTTGGCAACCGAGACATTCCGCCTGAGAGTACAACGCATGAATATCTCACTTTTGGCCGTTGACGAGGCTCACTGTATCTCGCAATGGGGCTACGATTTCCGCCCTTCATACCTCCGTATTGCAGAGATTCGTGAGATGATCCCCGAAGTTCCCGTTTTGGCTCTGACCGCTTCGGCCACAAACATGGTTGCGCAGGATATCATGAAGCACCTCGGATTTGAGCGCGAGCATATCATCCGCAGTAGTTTTGCCCGCCCAAATCTCTCTTATGCCGTACGCCACACTGACGACAAAAACGAGCAGTTGCTTCGTATTGTGAATAATGTCGCAGGATCGGGCATTGTCTATATGCAGTCGCGCGAAGGGTGTGAGCAGGTGGCTCAGCTACTCCAGAATGAGAGCATTTCGGCATCATATTACCATGCAGGACTCCCCCACGCCGAGCGTGAAATCAGGCAAGAGGAGTGGACTTCGGGCAAATGCCGAGTGATGGTTGCAACCAACGCATTCGGAATGGGTATCGACAAGGGTGATGTTCGATTTGTTGTTCACTACACGATGAGCGACTCGTTAGAGAGTTATTATCAAGAGGCAGGACGTGCAGGACGTGACGGCCAACGAAGTTATGCTGTGATGCTTGTCGCCTCAAACGACAGCAATCGCATAACCAAGCACTTCAACGATGAGTTTCCTCCATTGGAGCAGATTAAGCAAATTTATGAAAAGGTCTGCGACTATGTTCAAGTAGCTGTTGGAGATGGCTTATACGCCTCATATCTATTTAACATACACGACTTTTGCCGCCGCGACCATATTCATATCGGCAAGGTAAGATCTGCGCTAAAACTCTTGCAACAAAATAAATACCTGACGCTAACAGAGGATGTCGAGAACCCTGCTCGCATAATTTTCACGGTCGGACGCGATGATCTCTACAAGATACGTATCAGCCGCGATGAATTGGATCATATCATACGTGTGATCCTTCGACTATATGATGGCGTATTCACCGAGTTTAAAACCATTGACGAGAGGCAGATTGCAGCCGTCAGCGGATATACCATCGACAAGGTACGCGAACTATTAAAGCGAATGTGGCAGATGCGTATCATAAAATATATCCCTGCCAACACCTCGCCCATACTCTTCTTTGATGAGGAGCGACTGCCCACCGCCGATCTATACATCACACCTGAGAGTTACTCACATCGCCGCCGTCTGACCGAGGAACGCTTCGAGAATGTACTCCGTTACATCCATAATGAGCAGATGTGTCGCAGCGTGCTAATGCAAAACTATTTTGGCGATATGGACACCACCGATTGCGGTGTTTGCGACATTTGCATCAACAAACGCAAATCATTAAAAGGCGGCAGCAACCAACTCTACGACAAAGTTTTATCTCTAATCAAAGAGCGGCCAACAACCACCCGTGAGCTATGCCGCATAATCAAGCAAGATCCCCAACTGATAGCCAAGATAGTGGACAAGCTCAAGGCCGAAGATAAAATTTATGCCGATACGGGCGGTAAACTGACAATTATTGAGTAACTTTACGGCTCAAAATTAAAAACGAATGATTTTTCAATCTACAATAACAAACGAACAAACTGCCCTGCTCGACTCGGCACATTTCGATGGCGAGATCATCGTCATCGACCACGAAACGCAGATTGAAGAGGCTTGTCGCGACCTTGCCGCTCAACGTATCATAGGTTTCGACACCGAGACTCGCCCTTCGTTCAAGGCGGGCGTAACAAACAAGGTATCACTATTGCAACTCTCCACTGCGGAGCGTTGTTACTTGATTCGCCTTTGTCGTGTCAAGATACATTCATTAATATTGAAAATTCTGAGCAATCCCAACATTATAAAGGTCGGTGCAGATGTGGCGGGCGATATACGTTCGTTACATGTACTACGCAACTTCAATGAGCGAGGATTTCTCGATCTTCAGAAGATTGCATCGGCATGGGGAATTGAGGAGAAGAGCCTCAGAAAGATGTCGGCCATTGTGCTCGGGCAAAGGGTTTCAAAGGCTCAGCGATTAAGTAATTGGGAAGCCTTCAAGCTCACACCACAGCAGCAGATGTATGCCGCAACGGATGCGTGGGTCTGCATCGAGATATACAACAAATTGATGGCAACACCCCCACTCCACCCTATTCCACAGCAGATCGAAGAGATAAAGCCCACACCGAAGGCTATGGTTACAAAACAAAAATCGGCAAGGGATAGAGTAACAAGAAGTGCGAAGATATTAAACAAGACTAAGGCTCATAAAGTGGAGAAGGAGCTAAACCAAATAAAACAATCTGATGCAACTTCCGACACGCCTCATTCACCCAAACCCTACAAGGCACGAAGGCGTAGACATTACAGCCACCGCCCAGAGATTCATAAAACAGAGAAAAGAGAACAATAGATTAAAAACAGATATTTATGGAAGCGAAGATATACCTCAGACGTGGTAAGGAGGAATCACTATTACGCCGCCACCCCTGGATCTTTTCGGGAGCGATAGAGCGAGTAGAGTGCAAGGGTGATCAGATCGCCGAGGGTGAGATTGTCGAGGTCTACACCAAATCGGGTGATTTCATCGCACGAGGCCACTCCCAGATCGGCTCAATCGCTGTACGCGTATTGACCTTCGAGAAGGAGGAAAAGATTGATCAGACATGGTGGAACAAGCGCATCGAGATAGCTTACAATGTCCGCCAGAGCCTCAATCTGACAGACAACAGCCTCACCAACTGCTATCGACTCATACATGGCGAGGGCGACTCTCTACCAGGATTGGTCGTTGACATCTACGACACTACCGCAGTTGTGCAGTGCCACTCGGTGGGTATGTATCGTTCACGTATGGCTATCGCTGAGGCTATCCGCAACGCTTATGGTGAGCGCATAACTGCCATCTATGACAAATCTTCGCAGACAGTACCTTTCAAGGCAGGATTGAATGCAGTAGACGGCTACATCTGGGGACACTCCGATCATAAGAGCCACGTTGTATTGGAGAATGGCGAGAAGTTTTTGGTAAATTGGGAGGAGGGACAGAAGACAGGGTTCTTCCTCGATCAGCGCCAGAACCGCGAGTTGGTCAAGCATTACTCAAAGGGGCGCACCGTACTCAACACCTTCTGCTATACAGGCGGTTTTTCGGTCTATGCAGCTTCGGGTGGAGCATTAGAGGTATGCTCGGTTGACGCTTCGGAGCGTGCGGTAAAACTTGCCGAGGAGAATATGCGACTCAACTTCGGAGAGGAGTTTAAGCACGAAGCCGTAGCGGCAGATGCTGTTGAATATATCAAGCAGATCGGCAACAAGTACGACCTGATAATCCTTGACCCACCAGCCTTTGCCAAACATCATAAGGTTTTGGGTAATGCGATGCAAGGCTACAAGCGTATTAACGCTCGCGCATTATCTCAGATCAAGAGCGGAGGTATTCTCTTTACATTCTCTTGTTCGCAGGCTGTATCAAAGGAGTTGTTCCGCACAACAGTATTCTCGGCTGCGGCTATTGCAGGTCGTAAGGTGAGAATCCTGCATCAGCTCACACAACCTGCCGACCACCCGATCAACATCTACCACCCCGAAGGTGAATATCTCAAAGGGCTTGTATTATATGTAGAGTAAAGTTTAAGGGCTGTTCAACCACCAAGTTGAACAGCCCTTAAACTTTGCTAATGAAACGCGACTCTAACTTTAGAATCTAAAATAAGCACCAATCATCAACACTACTGGATTGCTACGATAATCGTGGAACATTGGCTGCCACTTCAAGCCCGCCGAAAGCTCACATACATCAGCCACATTGAAGTCGACACCACCACCGAGATTCAAGCCTACTGCCCAATCACCAATATCGTTAGCTGTAATACCTGCCGCAGGATACAAGCGAACTACACCCATATTAAATACATAGTGAGCATCGCAGCTCAGATCCAACGAACACCCCTTATGTAACAATGCTGTCACCGAAGGCTCAATACGCCAATTATCGGTAAAGCTATGACGAGCCGTAGCTCCTACACCCAAAACTGTATCACCACAATTTGTATAGATACCCAAACGTGGGCCTAAAGCCCAACCGCCCAAATCCTGAGCCGATGCAGTCACGGCAAACATAGCCGCAATAGCCAACAAAAATAATTTTTTCATAGTTTTAATCCATTTGCAAGGAGCATACCCAAAACAAGTAAGACTCCTCAGTTGTTACACATCTATTTCGGCAGTAAAAATAACAACAAAATTAGAATAGAAACTAAAAAATCAACAAACCTTGCGATTTATTAAACCAATTTTTCATGGCTATACAATTTAACATTGCCAACCTACACGAAAGTATATATTTCCATAAAAAAGCCACCCCGAATCTTTTATGATTCGGGGCGACTCTACAATTATGTAATATTTATTATTAGTATTCCAACTTAGCCATACGCTGGTAGCTGTTGTAACGCCACTTAGCGTTCTCCTCAGCGGCCTGGAACAACTCCTCAGCCTCAGCAGGGAATGCCTTTTGGAGTGAAGTGTAACGAACCTCCTTCATCAAGAAGTCGCGGAACTTCGACCAATCTGGCTCCTTAGAATCCATCACAAATGGGTTCTTGCCCTCAGCCTCCAACTGTGGGTTGTAGTGCCACAAGTGCCAGTAACCACACTCTACAGCCTGCTTACCTACGGTCTGAGTACGAGTCATACCGCCCTTGATACCATGATTGATACATGGAGCGTAAGCAATTACGAGTGATGGGCCTGGATAAGCCTCAGCCTCCTTCAATACGTTGAAGAGCTGTGCCTGAGATGCGCCGATAGATACCTGAGCTACATATACATAGCCATAAGTCATCGCAATAGCACCGATATCCTTCTTGCGGATACGCTTACCGCTTGAAGCAAACTTAGCAACAGCACCCACTGGAGTAGCCTTAGATGACTGACCACCTGTATTTGAGTAAACCTCAGTATCAACGATCAAGATATTCACATCCTCGCCAGATGCCAACACGTGGTCAACACCGCCGAAGCCGATATCATAACCCCAACCATCACCACCGATGATCCACTGAGACTTCTTAACGAGCCAATCCTTCATCTCAAGGATATTCTTGCATGTATCGCAACCGCAAGCCTCCATCATAGGAACCAAGCGAGCTGAAACCTCAGCCGACTTAGCCGATGAGCCACGATTCTCGATCCACTCCTTCATAGTAGCCTTCAACTCGTCAGAGCACTTCTCACACTCGGCGATAGCCTTCTCCATATAGTTCTGGATACGGTCACGCAACTTCTCAACACCTGTGTGCATACCGAGACCAAACTCAGCATTATCCTCAAAGAGTGAGTTAGCCCAAGCAGGACCCTGACCCTTAGCGTTTGTACAATATGG
>CAYTGT010000034.1:0-10770 GCA_964437405.1 uncultured Alistipes sp. | reverse complement strand
GTTCGCTGTAGAGTACTCTGCAAAGCGTCGTGCAAAGCTTGCTAACAAATCACAGGAGGAGTAAACTATGGCACAGGAGAATGTAAAGGGCGGTGAGATTCGTTATTTGAATCCCGTATCAGTAGACGTAAAGAAGAAGAAGTACTGCCGTTTCAAGAAGCTCGGTATTAAGTACGTAGATTATAAGGATGGTGAGTTCTTGAAGAAGTTCCTCAACGAGCAGGGTAAGATTTTGCCACGCCGTTTGACAGGTACTTCACAGAAGTTCCAGAAGAAGGTAGCTCAGGCTGTTAAGCGTGCACGCCACCTTGCAATTTTGCCATTCGTAACCGATTGTATGAAATAATTAATGAGGAGGAGAGCAATATGGAAGTAATTCTTATCAAAGACGTAGAGAACTTGGGTTATGCTAACGATATCGTTAATGTAAAGCCAGGTTATGCAAATAACTACTTGATTCCTCAGGGTTTTGCTAAGGCTGCTACTGCATCTGCAAAGAAGGTGTTGGCTGAGAACCTCCGCCAGCGTGCTCACAAGGATGCTAAGATCTTGGCTGACGCTCAGGCATTGGCAGAGAAGATCGCTAACTTGCCTTTGACTATCACAGTTAAGGCTGAGGAGGGTAAGATCTTTGGTGCTGTAACTTCAGCTGACGTTGCTGAGGCTTTGGCAGCAAAGGAGATCGTTGTTGATCGTAAGGCTATCGCTGTTGACTCAATCAAGACTGTTGGTGAGTATACAGCAACTGTTAAGCTCCACCGCGAGGTTAAGGCTACAGTAGCTTTGTCAGTAGTTGCTGAGGAGTAATTTAAGCTGAGGGCTAATAGAAGCTAATTATTTAGCAAATAACTCTTTTAAGAGAACAGATAGACAGATTCCGTTTGGAGTCTGTCTTTTTTTAGTTATATTTGTAAAAACAAATATAACTAATGAGCGATAAAAAACGTACCGAAATTGCCGAGCTGGGCGAATTCGGATTGATTGATGAATTGACAAAGGGCGCAACAGCCAACAACAAACGCACTTTAAAGGGTGTGGGTGATGATGCCGCTGTCGTGGCGGCGGGGCGTGACGATGCCCTACTGATCTCGACAGACAGTCTGTTAGAGGGTGTAGACTTCGATTTGACATATTTCCCCTTGAAACATTTGGGTTACAAGGCTGTAACGGTTGGTGTGAGCGACATTTTGGCAATGAACGGCACTCCTGAACAGATTATGATCTCATTGGGTGTTTCATCCAAGCTCCCTGTCGAGGCGCTAAAGGATCTCTATGAAGGCATAGAGTTTGCCTGCAAGGAATTGGAGGTAGATTTGGTCGGTGGCGACACATCGGCTTCGATGACGGGACTTGTGATCAACATCACAACCATCGGCCGTGCAAAGCGCAAGGCTATCAGCTATCGCAGTGGAGCTGAGTTCAATGACCTGATATGCATCACGGGTGATTTAGGCTCGGCTTATATGGGTTTGAGCCTGCTCGAAAGAGAGAAGCGCGTACTGCGCGATGTTGAGAATCCTGAGCCTAAGTTCGAGGGTTATGAATACTTGTTGCAGAGTTATCTAAAACCACACGCCCGCAAAGATATCATCGAGCTATTGGCTGAGGAAGGCATTGTTCCCACCTCGATGATCGATATCTCGGACGGCTTGGCGAGCGAGGTATTGCAGATATGTAAGGCTTCAAATTGCGGAGCGCGTATCTATCTGGATCGTATTCCGATCGCGAAGCAGACCTCGGCTTTGGCCGAAGAGATGCACATGGATCCTGTGGTAGCAGCTCTGAACGGCGGAAATGATTATGAATTGATGTTCACCGTACCGCTCTCTATGCAGGAGAAGGTGATGCGCTTAGGCGTGGTTGACGTGATCGGTCACATCACAAAGCAATCAACAGGAGCCTATTTGGTAACGCCCGATGGTAGTGACATAAAGCTTCGTGCACAGGGATTTAAGGAGGAGTAGAGATGAACAAGACATTGAGAAAAGCGTTAGTCGTATTGGGTACCATAGTAATTTTTGTTGCTATGACCTTTGCCGCGCAAGAGTATTGGCGTTTCATCAATACCCCATTTTTCCAGACTCGCGGCGTGGTACTATTCTGGGACGATGTGAACAAGCCCGACAAATTAGATTGGATCAAACTCTGCAAGGATGCCAATCTCAACACGATCAGCGTATATGCCCATGACAAGGTGCGCGAGGGCGAGGAGTATCGCACATTCCTCAGACGTTGCGCTGAGGAGGGTATCGCAGTCGATTATGAGGAGCACGCCATCTCTATTCTTCTTCCACGCACTCACTTTGCCGACCATCCAGAGTGGTTCCGCATGAATGAACATGGTGAGCGTGTTGCCGATGCCAACTGTTGCCCATCCTCAGAGGAGGCCTTAGAGGTGATTGCCGAGAATGCTAAGAAGGTAGCGAAACTGCGTCAGCCAACAAACCATAAACATTTCTTCTGGTTGGACGATGGCAAGCCTACTTGTCAATGTGAGAAGTGCAAAGATCTCTCACCGAGTGACCAAGCTCTAATTATCGAGAATCGCATCATCAAGGCACTACGCGAAGATGATCCGCAGACGATGCTTGCGCATTTGTGTTACGATAACACGCTACACGCTCCTACTAAAGTCAAACCAGAGGAGGGTGTCTTTCTGCAATTTGCCCCCTTCTACCGCAGTTGGGATCATCCGCTATCGGATCGTGAGGCACAGCGCGAGGGGCAGAAGTTGACTCATGGCGATTATTTAGATGCGTTGGAGGACAACTTAAAAGTTTTTCCCAAGGAGAGCGCTCAGGTGTTGGAATATTGGATGGATGTCTCGCTTTTCAGCGGTTGGAGTAAACCACAAAAACGCTTGCAGTGGAAACGCGAGGTTTTCTTGAAAGATTTAGAGACCTATGCGGCTCACGGCATTCACCACATCATGAGCTATGCGGCATTTATTGACGCCTATTATTTGGAGATGTTCGGCGATGTGAGTTTTGTTGACGAGTATGGCGCGGGACTTCACAAATACCGAGAATACTAAAACTCCCCCACTTTGGAGTGGCATTTTATCTGCAATTTATAATAAAAGACACTAACCATAATAATTAATTAAATTCAAACTTAATTTAGTATGAAAAAAATTTTAACATTAATGGTTGCCATGCTGATGGTCTGCGGCATGGTTCAGGCTGCGCCTAAGAGCTACAAACTGCTCTCTCCAGATGGCTCTATTCGCGTAGAGGTGAAGTTAGGCCACGAAATCTCCTACTCGATCTATTCGGGTGAGAATTTATTGTTGGATAATTGTAATCTCGTTTTGGAGCTATCAAACGAGACATTGGGTATCAACCCAAAGGTTAAGAAGGTAAAGACTTCGACTATTGACGAGACCGTACAGCGCGAAATCGCAATCAAGAATGCCGAGGTCCGCAACCATTGCAACATATTGTCACTCACGATGGATGGCGACTACGGCGTTGAGTTCCGTGCTTATGACAAGGGTGTGGCTTACCGTTTCGTATTGAACAAGAAGGCTGCAGAGGTTGAAATCATGAACGAGGAGTTTGCAATCAACTTCCCAGAGGAGTACAAGGCTCACATCTCTCGCACAGGCGGCTTCAAGACCTCATACGAGAATCCTTACACCCACACCTCAACTAAGCAGTATGACTATCGTGAGGAGATGACATACTTGCCAATTTTGTTGGAGGCTACATCGGGTGAGAAGATTTTGAACTCGGAGGCAAACTTGATAGACTACCCTGCTATGTTCCTTCGCAGCACAGGCAACAACGGCATGACATCACTCTTCCCTAAGTGCCCACTTGAGGTTGAGGATGAGGGTGATCGTAGCCAGCGTATCCTCAAGGAGGCTAATTACATCGCTAAGACTCAGGGTACTCGTGCGCTCCCTTGGCGTATGTTCGTCATCGCAAAGCAGGATAAGGATTTGATCGATCAGGAGTTGGTATTCAACCTCTCTGACCCTAACGAGATCGGCGACAGCAGTTGGGTACGTCCTGGCAAGGTTGCTTGGGACTGGTGGAACCACTGGCAGATCTGGGGAGTTGACTTCCGCGCAGGAATCAACTTCGAGACTTACAAGTATATCATCGACTTTGCATCGAAGTATGGTATCGAGTACATCATCATGGATGAGGGTTGGGCTCGCAACACTCGCGATCCATTCAACAGCAATCCAGATATCAATTTGCCAGAGTTGATCAAGTATGGTAAGAGCAAAAATGTTGATATCATCTTGTGGCTCACATGGCTCACAACAGAAAAGAACTTCTCATTGTTTGAGAAATTTGCAGACTGGGGTATCGCAGGTGTAAAAATCGACTTTATGGATCGTAGCGACCAGTGGATGGTTAACTTCTATGAGCGTGTAGCTAAGGAGGCTGCAAAGCATAAGTTGATGGTTGACTTCCACGGATCATTCAAACCTGCAGGCCTTGAGCGCCGTTATCCAAATGTTATCTCTTATGAGGGGGTACGTGGTCTTGAGCAGGCTGGTGGTTGCCGTCCTGACAACTCAATCTACTTGCCATTTATCCGTAACGCAGTCGGCCCTATGGACTTCACCCCAGGTTCTATGTTATCGGCTCAGCCAAACGACAACCGTTCGACATTCTCTAACGCAATGGGTAGCGGAACACGTGCTTACCAGATGGCTCTCTACGTTGTATTCGAGAGTGCTATCCAGATGCTTTCAGACACTCCTACTCGTTATATGCAGGAACATGAGTGTACAAAGTATATCGCTTCGGTACCTGTAACATGGGATGAGACAAAGGTTCTCGATGCAAAGGTTGGAGAGTATGTTGTTGTGGCTCGCCGCAAGGCTGACAAGTGGTTTGTTGGCGCTATCACCAACCAGAATGGCCGCGAGTTGGAGATCAAGCTCGACTTCTTGAAGGATGGCCAGCACAAGCTCACAGCATTTGCCGATGGTATCAATGCCGATCGTCAGGCAATGGACTACAAGAAAACTACATCGGACGTAAACTCACAAAGTACCCTTAAACTCAAGTTGGTACAAAACGGCGGCTGGTGCGGTGTAATCGAGTAATCTAAATACATATTACAATACAAGAGGTTGTCCAACAAGTCTGTCGGGCAACCTCTTCTTTGTCGTGGATTATATACTTTAGTGTTGTCCCCCCCAAATGGGTGTTTTAAGAGTTGGAAAAATAGTTTTGTTCATGGCCGTCTTTAGAGAGGTTTGTACGGCTATATAAGACAGGTCTTAGACCTGCATTACTCCACCTAAAGGTAGTGATGTGGAATGACAAGAAATAAAACCACAACACTAAAGTATATAATTCCGTTTTTTTTGGGGGGGGGAGGCAAAAGCAAACCATAAAAAATAAAACGGGCTGTACGAGAATAATTCGTACAGCCCATTTTGTTTAAATCTTTATCCTCCTACAAATTGCGCTGAGGAGTGATAATGAAGTTAAATGTGTAATCCTTGTAAGGGATGCGGTACTGAGGAAGTGGAATTGCGCCCCAAGAGTTCACACAACCCAATCCCATCTGTACCAAATCGAAGCAAAGGTAAGTCTTGTCGCCTGCCTTCAAGTCGCCTGAGTGACGCTGTGCAGAGCCTACTGTTACATCCATCTGCTCAATTGAGTAAGGGAGTGCCGAAGCAGAGAATGGAGACTCTGCCTTGATGCTGATACCAGCACCTGCGGTATCCTCCACATTGTAGTAACGCAAGTCAGAGCGTGTACCTGACTCCTGTGGACGTACCAAAGTCTCGCAATACTGATCGCTTACCTTCTGGTAGTAGAGACCAAAGTCAGCACAGCTCTTACGGTCGATGTAGTTCTCCACCTCACCACGACCGTAATACTCTACGCGGTTGAAGCGTGCAGGAAGCTCCATACGCATACCGAAGCGGAACATCTCTGAGATCTTAGCCTCCTTGTCAGCTGTCATCGCCTGAGAAACCTTGATTTGACCCTCGCCATTGATTGTGTATGTGATCTGCATCTTAGCCTTCACTGTAGGCATATCGTATGTTGCAACGATTACAGCCACACCATCCTCAACCTTGCAGTCGAAACCTGTACGGCGTAACTGTGGATCGCGCCAAATTGCATAACGATACTGCAAACGTGCACCTATATCATTTTCGGTTGGAGCACGCCAGAAGTTTGGACGCAATGTTGAGCCATCAGCCATCACATTGACGTTACCATACTTCATCTGGTTGATGAAGCCCTGACGATCGAACGAAATAATCCAATCGTAACCCTCGACATTAGTAGCCTTCTCGAAGTGAGTGATCTTCACAGGACGTGGAGACTCATCCATCACAAACTGAGCCTTAGTGTCATACTCCTTCATCAAAAGCTGCTGCTCTGCCACAACATGGCCAATCTCCAAAAGTGGCTGCTTCTGTGTCAACTCATAGCTTACATTTACTGCAACCTCCTTAGCCTTAGGGCAGATATCGGCTGCTGTATAACCCAACTTGATCTGCTTGCGCTGCTGTGGAGCTACGTCAAGCGACTCGATGCGACCTGCTTTTGTCACCACGCCATCCTGCATAAGTTCCCAGCAAAGTGCGTAAGGCTTCAAGTCAACAAAGAAGTTCTCGTTATATACCTCAATTGTCGCTGCGTTAAGGTCAACAGCCGATGTCCAGATTGACTGGTACTGGCGTCTTACCTCATAAGCGTGAGCGTGTGGGCGGCGGTCAGACGAAATGAAACCGTTGTTGTTGAATGAGTTATCTGTTGCATCGTAGTTGTTGAAGTCGCCACCATAGTGGAACGAAACCTTACCATCCTCCTCATAGCGAGCGATACCCTGATCCATGAAGTCCCAGATAAAACCACCCTGATAGTGAGGATATTTACGTGTCAAGTCCCAATACTCCTTGAAGCCACCCATTGAGTTACCCATTGCGTGAGAATACTCGCACTGGATAAGTGGACGCTTAGGGTTGTTCTTAACATAGTTCTCGCACCAATTGTAGTCGGCATACATCGGACATACGATGTCGGTGAACTCAGTGTTGATTGCCTGCTCATAGTGTACAGGGCGTGATGGCTCGTTGGCGTGGATCCAACGGTAGCACTCCTCGAAGTTAGGACCCATACCAGCCTCATTACCCAAACTCCAGATAATTACTGAAGCATGGTTCTTGTCGCGTGCCACCATACGAGTATTACGCTCCAAGTGAGCCTTCGCAAAGAGAGGATTCTTAGCCAAAGTACGCTCGCCATAACCCATACCGTGAGACTCGATATTTGCCTCGTCTACAACGTACAATCCATACTCATCGCACAGGTCATACCACTCAGGTGTGTCTGGATAGTGGCAAGTACGAACTGCGTTGAGGTTAAACTGCTTCATGATCATGATATCCTGAATCATGCGCTCGCGTGACATCACAAAACCTGTCAGCGGATCAATCTCGTGGCGGTTAGCGCCCTTGATCAAGATAGGCTGACCGTTAACCAACAGCAGACCGTCTTTGATCTCTGATGAACGGAAACCTACGCGTTGTGCATAAGCCTCAGTGATCTTCTTACCGTCAGAAACCGTTGCAACCAACTTATAGAGGTTAGGAGTCTCGGCAGACCACTTTGCGGGATTCTCAACATCGAACGAAAGCTGAGCCTTACCCTTTATAGGAGTTACAGTCTGCTCTGCCACAACCTTGCCAGCAGTGTCAACGAGCTTCACCTCAGCCTTCTTAGCAGTAGCTGTGAAATCCATCTCTACGTTGAGCTTTGCGTTCTTGTACTCAGCATCCAACTCAGGGATTGTCTTAAGGTCAACCATACGAGCCTTTGCACGAGCCTCGATAGTCACATCGCGTGTGATACCGCTCAAACGCCACTTATCCTGATCCTCAAGGTATGAACCATCGCAGAAGCGGAAGATCTGCAAAGCCACCAAGTTCTCGCCCGCCTTAACAACCTTTGTAAGGTCGAAACGTGCACCCAACTTGCTATCCTCAGAGTAGCCCACGAACTTACCGTTAACCCAAACATAGACGTTAGAGTCTGCGCCGCCGATGTTGAGGAAGATGTCGCGACCGATCCACTCTGCAGGGATGTTGAATGTACGGCGATAAGAACCAACATGGTTCTGCTCGTTAGGGATGTTAGGTGGGTCGTTACGGAAGTTACCACGCCAAGCGTAACCTACGTTCACATAGATAGGATCGCCATAACCATTGTGCTCCCACATTCCTGGAACCTCAAGGTCGGCCCAACCCTTATCGTTGTAACCTAAGACAAAGAAGTCGGTAGGACGCTGATCGGCATTCTCCACCCAATTAAACTTCCATGTTCCGTTAAGCGAAAGATAGTAAGGGTTCGACTTGTCGCAGTATACGCCCTCGGCCTTCTCCGCAGAATCAAAAATCTTGAATGAGGCGTGCATCGGAACACGATTGATCTCATTCACATTTGGATCATGCCACTCCGTGAATGTTTGGGCTTGCATGGTGAGCGCACCAAGAGCGGCAACAATTAAAAATGATAGTTTCTTCATGTTTTTATTAAATGTTTAGGTTTCTATCTCTTTTTCAATACGACACGCGCGGCGATCGGATAGTGATCCGATGGGCAGCGGTGCTGATGTGGGCTAAAGTCGATCTCCTGAGGAGCTGCATTTCCCTTAACCTTTTTTGCTGATTGCTCGTTTGGAGTCCAATAGCCATCGGTCAATACAGCATAGTTGGTCACTTCGAGGTTGTTTGTCACAAAGATATGATCGATACGGCTCTCAGTAAAGAGGTTTGCATCGAAACTGTTAAATGTACCTGTTGTTGCGAATCGCTTTGCGGCAGCTACGTAAGAGTCCTTCATTACACCGCCCGAAAGCATTGTACGATAAGCCTCGTTGTGCTGATCGACATTGAAGTCTCCCGTCACGATCGCAGACTCACCATTACACATCTCCTTAATTTTGCTGATAACGAGTTTCGCACCCTCGCGGCGTGCAACCACTCCCACATGATCCATGTGCAAATTGAAGAACCAGAAATTTATTTTAGTCTCCTTGTCACGCAGGTGCACATACGAGCAGATGCGAGGCAGAGCTGCATCCCAGCCCTTCACGCCCACCTTCTCGGGAGTCTCTGAGATCCAGAACGTACCCGAGTCGAGTAGCTTGAAACGGTCGCGTTTATAGAAGATAGGAGAAAACTCACCCTCATCCTTGCCGTCATCACGACCCACGCCCACGTAATCATAGTCGGGCAACTCCTTCAGCATATCATCCAACTGATTTCGCTTCACCTCCTGAGCGCCAAAAACCTCAAGGTTGTGCCACTCTACCTGATCGCAGATCACAGAGCAACGCTGCGCCCAGCCGTTACCTCTACGGGCATCGCCTTGGTTATCGTTGCGGATGTTATAAGATCCGACAGTCAAGTTTTGAGCCTCAGCACTGATTGCCATTGCAATCAAAGCCGCAATCAACAAAAATCGTTTCATATTGTCTATTTAATCAAAAAGAGTTTACATCAACAATGGTTTAATCACACCGAAGAGCATATATGCAACAACGAGTGTCACTACGATATTAAAGCCCTGAGCTGCGAGGAATGCCCACATCGGACGGCGATTCTCCTTCGAGAAGATATCTGCAAAGCGAGTCTCCAATCCAACGCACACGAATGCAATGCTAAAGAGTGTGTTGGTGAATCCCTTAGTGATCTTGCCCACGCTCTTTGCGCAATCTACATCCAATAGGAAACTGAAAACGAGTGATGCAACCACAAAGCCTACAACGAACTTAGGGAAACGATCCCAGATCACACTCAACGTAGGTTTCTCCTCATGCTGCTCACCGCGATATGTCCACATCAGCGAGATTAAGAACGCCGCAACGCCCAACAATACGTTCTGTGATGATTTCACGATGATAGCAGTCTGGGCAGCAGCCTCACCGAGCATTGTGCCCGAAGCAGCCACAGCACCTGTAGTGTCGATTGTTCCTCCCAACCAAGCACCAGCCACCTCCTCGCTCAAACCGAGCATATTGGCGATCCAAGGCATAAAGTACATCATTGGGATGGCGCATACCAAAACCAAAGAAATGATGTATGAGAGCTTCTTATTATCGCCCTTGATAACGCCTGCAGTAGCGATAGCGGCCGATACACCGCAAATTGAAACCGAGCTGGCAAGCATTGTCGACATCTCGTCATCTACACCCATACGCTTCGAGATACGGAATGCGAAGTACCATACACAGAATACCACGATCAAAGCCTGTGCAAGACCGAAAACACCCGACTTCAACACCTCGCCAAAGAGGATTGTCGAGCCCAAGCAAACGATACCGATCTTGATGTAGAACTCGCTCTGGATGGCTGGTTTGAGCCAATCTGGTACGCGGAACAGATTGCTCACGATGAGTCCGAAGATCACCGAAAAGAATACCGATTCCAAACCCCACTCCTTGATGATAGGGATATTGGCAACCACCTGCGCTCCGAGTGACAAGCCGAAGATCACCAACAATGAAAGGAATATGCCCTTCATCGCGCGGCGCAGAACGGCGTGGCAAAGATACGTAAGACCGAGAATCGACAGGAACATAGTGCCCGCCTTGATCCAAGCTGCTGAGTCTGGCAACTTTTTAGGCATAGAAGGCATCGCCTCAGGGAACAACACCGCCAAAAGCAGAATTATAGCACCTGCGTAGACGATAACCCAATCTTCATTTTTTAGAGTTGCTAATAGTTTTTTCATATCACTACTGTCCACTAAAAATTGTGGACGATTAAAAATTAAA
>CAYTGT010000033.1:0-10855 GCA_964437405.1 uncultured Alistipes sp. | reverse complement strand
ACGCAGGGTGTGACGGCTGTTATCGAAAATACAGCAGGGCAAGGATCAAATTTGGGTTACGATTTCGCTCATCTGCGTTATATCATTGATCGCGTTGAAGATAAGTCGCGCGTAGGTGTCTGCATCGACACTTGCCATGCCTTCGCCGCAGGTTATGATCTCTCTACCGCCGAGTCGTGCGACAAGGTTTTTGCTGAATTTGAGCAAGTTGTGGGATTTAGATATCTTAAAGGTATGCATCTAAACGATGCTATGAAACCTCTGGGTAGTCGTGTCGACCGACACTCACCAATGGGTGACGGAGTGTTGGGAATCGAGGTATTCAGATATATCGCTGCCGATGCTCGTTTTGATGATATTCCTCTGATTTTGGAGACCCCCGATGAGAGCCGCTGGGCCGAAGAGATCGCTAATCTAAAAGCCTTTGCCGAAGGAAAATAGGAAACAAAATCAATGGGGAGAGCTTACCACAACTTCTCCCCATATTTACGTTCTAATATCTGCTTCGAGTCCTTGACCGCAGTCATCATCCAGCGAAGCAATATCTTCTCTCGCGCACGTGGTTCAATCTGCCAATCCAGGCCCTCACTCAAGCGCATGCGTTGCGACAGCATATATATCAAAATCGCCGCCGAAGCCGAGACGTTCAAACTCTCAACCATACCGCACATCGGGATTCTGAGATACTCATCCGCCGAAGCAATAATCTCATCCGACACACCAGCATGCTCGGTGCCGAACACCAAGCAGAATTTACCCTTCGTAACATCAAAAGTTTCAGGCGTGCAACTCTCGCGGTGAGGCGTTGTAGCCACGATGCGGTATCCAGCCGATTTCAGATCGGCAATAGCCTGAGTGGTTGACTCATGGCGCAAAAGATCAACCCATTTGTCTGTACCTCGCACGATATTAACATTAGGATTGAACTTACAGAGCGTCTCCACCGTATGTAGATCCTGCAATCCAAAAGCCTCACAATGGCGCACCAAAGCGCTGGCATTTTGAGGATGGAATGTATTTTCAGTCAGGATAGTCATATAACGAGTACGCTGATTGAGTGTGCGCTCCAACACTTCGCGTCTCTCCTCGGTCAGGAACTCCGCCAAATACTCGATACGCTCACGACAGCACTCCTCCGTGTGCGACTCACAATATCTCTTTATTCTATTTGCGATACTTGTCATCTTCATCCATTATTTTTAGGTAGCTCTCATATCGTGAATATGCGATCTCACCACGTTCTACAGCCGCCACAACAGCACAATGAGGCTCGTGAATGTGAGAGCAGTTATAAAATTTACACTCTGGCAGATAGCGCATCATCTCTGGGAAGTAGTGCGCCAACTCAGCATCTTCGATATCAATCAATCCAAAGCCCTTGATTCCAGGCGTGTCGATGATATATCCACCGTCAGACAAGGGATACATCGTTGAGAAGGTCGTTGTATGCTTACCCTTATTGTGGCTCTGCGAGATCTCTCCCGTACGAATATCCAAACCTGGCTCGATTGCCGCCACTAAGGTCGATTTCCCGACTCCCGAATTACCCGACAACAGGGTTGTCTTGCCGCGCAACATCTCCTTCACCTCTTCTACACCTTCGCCCTCGGTAGCCGAGATCTCCACGATGCGATAGCCCGCACTCTCATATATAGCATGAAACTCCTCAACCGCTTCGGGGCGTGTACGAGCCAAATCTATCTTTGCCAAAAGGATCGTCACAGGAACTTTATATGCCTCACAAGTGACCAAGAAACGATCTATAAATTCATTAGCCGTCTCAGGCGAAAAGAGCGTCACAACGAGCAACGCTTGATCCACATTCGAGGCGATAATGTGCGACTCCTTCGAGAGATTTGATGCGCGGCGAATGATATAGTTGCGGCGTGGCTCGATCGAGACTATCACATAACTACCCTGCTCGTCTCGTTCACATTGCACTATATCTCCTACAACCACAGGATTAGTCGAGCGCACCCCTTTGAGGCGTAACTTACCCCTGATTCGGCATTGCAGACGCTCCGAGCCATGCAACACCTCGTACCAACTTCCTGTGGATTGCACCACCGTAGCCAAAAAGCTCTCCTCCGCCATACCCTACTGTTTTAAAACTTGATCTGCCACCTGCTCAAAATATGGTGTCACCCGACCCACTAAACCTGCAACGGGTTCAAACCACTTCGACTCCTGAACGGTCTGCTCCGAAGCCAATTTATAATCTTTGTTCAACGTCTGAAAACAGGCAAAAATAACACTCACAACAAGCCCTACCTTCACCACCGAAAACAAGATTCCGAGCAATGTATCAAACACACCCAATCCCGCAAAGCGGAAAACGCGCTTGACAAGATGTCCCAGAACGGTAATAATCAACAATGCAGCCAAAAATATCACCGCGAAGCCTAACACTTTGGCAGCCAAACCCTCTGCGCCCAACATTGCACCCACCTCTGGGCCTTTACTGAGCGCGAGATACAATCCTGCAAAGACAGCTACCAACGAAAGCAACTGCAACAGCAACCCGCGCCGCCAACCGTTAAACACTGCCCATGCTAAAGCTATATAGACTATTATATCAAAAACATTCATAACTAAAAATCTCTGATTTTATCACTCTTTTGTCCTGTCATACACTTTTTATCGCACGAAGTTAGTATTTTTTTTTCGATTTTCTTATATTTGCAGTTAGAAGCTGTCCAAATTTATTGGTAGTTTATATAGTAATCGGAGTCGGTCTTTGTTGCGAAGTCATCTACAAACGATCTCTTTTGCACGAAATATGCGCCCATGCTCCCCAAACCTTTGATTCATGAAACGATTTATTTTAACACTCATACTTTCTCTTATTGGCTTGACACTTTCGGCCAGAGAGACCTATTCGCTCAACGATAATTGGCAATTTTTCTATAAGTTGGAGACCAGCTCGGACTATGCTCGCAACATTTCGTTGCCACACACTTGGAATCTCGATGCTCTTGCAGGTCAGGGCAACTATTTGCAGACCATAGGCAACTACTCGCGTTCGATCTACATCCCTGCCGAGTGGAGTAACAAGCGTCTGTTTTTGAAATTCTATGGTGTGCAGACCATCGCCGATGTCTTTGTCAATGGGCATCATGCAGGCGAGCACCGAGGAGGATTCACAGCCTTCACCTTCGAGATCACACAACATGTGAAATTTGGCACCGACAATTCGCTTGTGATAGTGGTGAACAACTCCTACCAGAACGATATCCTGCCAACCTCGTCTGAAATCAACCAATATGGAGGTATTTACCGAGAGGTGGAGTTGATCGTGACCGAGCAGACCACCATCTCGCCACTATATTATGGCTCTGACGGTGTTTTAATCCATCAAAACAGCATTGTCGACAATACGGTCAATGCAACCGCATCGGTCTGGGTTACAGCCACATTGGATAAATCGTGCGATCTCTCGATCAACGTCACTGCACCTACGGGCGATGTGGTATTTTCACGATTCTTAAAGGGTCGTATCGAGAAAGATACACCTATCAATATCCCATTTACACTCGAAGAGCCTCTATTATGGAGTCCTTCGGAGCCAAACCTTTATAGCATCACGATCGGCATCGGCCCACGTGAGGAGGATAAGGTGACCGTAAAGACTGGCTTCCGCAAGATCGAGGCTGCAAGCAAGAGTGGTCTGAAAATCAATGGCAAACGCATCCAGATTCAAGGTGTTACACTCTATCATGACCGCGCGGCTATCGGTAGCGCACTCCGCACACGTCACTATGACGAGGATTTGGAGTATATACGTGACATCGGCGCCAATGCCATCCGTTCAGTGACCGCACCCCACTCGCAATATCTCTACGATTGTTGCGACCAGACGGGTATGCTGGTATGGATCGACACTCCATTTTCACGTGCCCCATACCTAAGTGACTTTTTCTACTATCCTACTGATAAATTCAAGCAAAATGGCTTGCAACAGCTACGCGAGATCATAGCTCAAAATATAAATCACCCTTCAGTGGTGATGTGGGGAATCTACTCTTTGGCATGGCTCCGAGGTGATAATATCTTGGATTTCGTCAAAGATCTCAATGCGACAGCCAAGCAGATGGATCCTTCGCGTCCTACGGTGGCATGCAGCAATCAAGATGGTGAGATAAACTTTGTCACCGACTTGATTGTATGGCAACAAAACTTAGGATGGGAGAAGGGTAATATCAGCGACATTAAGGTCTGGAGCGACAAACTACACACCGATTGGGCTCATCTGCGCTCTGCCGTTGCGTATGGCGAAGCTGGCTCTATCGATCAGCAGACCGACAACAATGTAAAGCCTGCGACTATCGACCAGCGTTGGTTGCCTGAGCGTTGGCAGACCGAGTTCCATGAGGGATATGCACAGCAGTTGGCTCAGGATTCTCTCTTCTGGGGTATCTGGGTCAACAATATGTTTGAGTTTGGCTCGGTACGCCACAACGATGGTATCTCGCGCACAGGATTGGTAACATTCGACCGCAAGGATCTCAAAGATCCATACTTCCTCTACCGTGCGCTCTGGAATCGTAAAAAACCAACGCTTCACCTTTCGGAGAAGCGCCGTAACATTCGTCAGGACTCGCTACAACAGATCAAGTTCTACTCTTCGGTTAAAGCTGAGCCTGTATTGGTAGTAAATAAGGATACCATCAAGGTGAAAAAATACGCCCCTTGCCAATATATTTCCGACCCTGTTATCATGCGTGGTCGCAACATGATCAGAGTGACAGCGGGCGATGTTTCGGACAATCAGACTATCACAATTGACAACGCATTAAGACAGCGTTAACAGACTGAGGGCCTTCGCACATCAGCAGATCTAAGATCGAGAGATTAGGCTCGAAAGGCATACGATCCGAAAAGACTTGGAAATAGGGCTCGGCCACAAAGGTCGAGCTCTCTTTGTGTTTGGGTCTTAAATCAAGATCCTCGGCCGAAGCCTCCACGTAACTCTCCGAGAGTGGCAGTTGCTCCTTCACCCCCAATAACGAAAGCAAAGTCTCGGTGTACTCCAAATTATAATCGGCCAAGAACTTCCACTCACGGCGATAAAAAGGCTCTATACGATGGGCAAAATGGTCAAAATATGGAGATGATTTATAGGCTGATAGGATCGAAACCCAATGCTGATGTTGCCAACGCTTCGAGTAGTCAATCTTCACATCGCGCATCTTCTGGCGCGGACGATTGGCATTCTCGACATTCACCGTCAGCGACATCACTCCGTTGGCCGAGAGTATCGAAGCTCGATTACGCTCCGAACGCTTAATGAAATTTTCACCCAAGTCAATCACACACTCCTCGCGCAACAGACGAGCAACATACTCTACCGAGGGCATATATGCTAAAGGAAGTATTACCATACTCTACTCTTTTCTACAAACCATTACAACCCAACCATCTCGTTGCTTTACACTCTGCACCGCAAAGCCATGCTCTGCTGCAGAGCTACCGACACACTCCGCATCTTCACTCAGAAAGCCACTCATCAAGAGTTCGCCACCCTTGCGCATACGCTCTGCGAAGGCTGGCATCATCATCTGCAATATGTTGCGATTGATGTTGGCCAAAACAAAATCAAACTTTTCCTGCTCCAGCACCTCGACCGAGCCACAACGCACCTCCACGCGATCCTCCACTCCGCTCAGAGCCACGCTATCGCGACAACTATCGCACGCCCAATCATCAATATCTACACATACCATCTGCTCGGCACCGCACTTCAGCGCAACGATCGCCAACACACCTGTACCGCAACCCATATCAAGTCCTCGACCTTGTAACCCAAGTTCGGCTATGGTCTGAGACATGAGGGCTGTAGTGGTATGATGTCCCGTACCGAAAGACATACGCGGAGTAATGACCACATCCACCACCCCCGCAGCCGCAGGCTCATGGTGTGGCGCACGGATACGAATTGATCGAGTGCCCTCAACTTCAACAGGCTCGAAACCACTCTCCCACTGCTCATTCCAATTCTGTTGCTCGACATTATTGAAAACGAAATCCGAAACATTCCACTCCTCCAACAACGAGGTCACCTGACGGCAACACAACTCATGTTCCGTTGTCTGTATATAGGCCTTAAGCGAATTATCGTCCGTCTCGAAGGCTTCAAAAGGGTAGTCCGATAGCATTGCAGTCAAAATTTCAGCCTGCTCATCATCGGCAACATTTATATTTAGCTCAACGTATTGCATAATATTATGTAAAATTTTCGTATCTTCGCAACGCTACAAAGTTAAAAATAATATGGCAAAATATACTAATAAGTGGAAGCAAATTGCACTAAGCTACCGCACATATATACGTTTAGAGAAGCAGTTGCGCCCCAATACTGTTGAGTCGTACATGCGCGATTTGGAGCAATTCCTCAACTTCATACTACACATGTATGACGTGCCACCACACAAGGTGGAGCAGCAAATGATCGAGCACTACCTACATTGGCTCTATGAGCGTGGGCGCGAAAAGAGTTCTCAGGCTCGCTACCTAAGCGGCATAAAGAGTTTCTTTAACTATATGCTTTTAGAGGAGATGATTGACTCCTCGCCTGCCGAGTTGGTCGAGGCCCCCAAAGCGGGTCGTCAACTGCCTAACACACTCTCAACCGAGGAGATAGACCGCATGATCGGCATGATTGACCAGAGCACGACTAAAGGACTACGTGATCGTGCCATATTGGAGTTGTTATACTCTTGCGGACTGCGCGTGACGGAGCTTTGCGACTTAAGATTAGGCGATCTGTTTTTCGGTGAAGGTTATATTCGCATCATAGGTAAGGGCGACAAACAACGTCTTGTCCCCATCAGCAATATAGCACGCGACAGGATACAGCTCTACTTGGAGAGTTGCCATGATAAACGCAACAAAGAGGAGACACTCTTTCTGAACAATCGCGGCAAACGCCTGACTCGTGTTATGATCTTCACCATCATCAAGCAGGCAGCACTACGCGCGAGAATTGACAAGAGCATCAGCCCACACACCTTCCGCCACTCATTCGCCACTCACCTGCTTCAAGGTGGCGCAAATATACGTCAGGTGCAGGAGTTGCTCGGCCACGAAAACATCCTCACGACCGAGATTTACACACACTTGGACAGCAAGCAGATGGGAGAAAAGATGGAGAAATATATGGATCTCTAATAGCTTTATCGCGGCTTAGGGATTGGAAATGACAGCACCTCGGCATCTTGCTCATTCTGTGCGGGATATGGAGCAAATGGCGAGGGTTGGCCTGTCGAGAAGTGAATCCCCCACAACCTAAAGGAACGGCGATATACGCTCCAATAAGGGATCTGATACTCAAACCTCACCACGCGCGGCGAAGCCTCCATAAGCGAGTGATCGAGATTGCCTTGATGAGTAATCTCGATGGGTGGTTCCCATTTAAAAAGAGAAGTATCTTGATGATGCGGCTGAAAATCAGCCATAGAGTCAATCTCCAACCACAGTGTATCGCCACTAATCCATCTTCTCGGCTCCTGAGCCTGAGTAGAGTTATGGCGCATGACAAAAGCCATGAAAAGAAACAACGAAACTATTAATGCTTTAAACCATCTCAACTAAAACACCTCCTGCAAAATCCTGATTGACTGCACGGAGTGGATGGTATCGAGATGAAAGGCATAGTATGACATCAGCGCCGAGAGAAACCCGACTCGCTGACTGCGGTTTAAACCCACCTCTGCCAAATAGCGCACATCACACTCCAACATATCACGGAGAATGAGTGCGTTCTCTTGACTCATTTGGTACTCTTTCGGTGGCGGAAGTTGGGTGTAAAGGCCCTCTGCTATATCAAACCACGCATCTTGAAAATACTCATTTCCAGGCGAGAAACCCAAAAATCGACACAGATGCGAGAGAAACCAGAGGTGGAAATTTGCCACACCCTCCTTCATATCATCCAACGCCTCGACAGAGCCCCACACAAAGTCGAAGAGCATCTCGTTAGGCTCACTCTCCTTGATAAGACGATGCAAAACCTCTGCCATAAAGAGTGCGATGGTCGACTTTTTTACATCAAACGGAATCGACTGCAGAACTAATCCATTGTGCACCTCACCAAAACGATGAAGTTGCATCTTCGAGGACTCCAGCCCCTCGAACTCTAAAGCAAACATCGGCTGAAAGAGCGCCATCTTTCCTCCTCGCCCGCGTCCCGAACCTAATCCCTGCACCATATAGCTCTGACGGCCGTGAGTCGAGGTAAGCATCTGCACTACAACGCCCTTGTCGCCATACTTCACACTACCTAAGACTATGCCTCGCCCCGTATATCGTTTGATCGTCCCCGCAGCCATCGCCTATGTTCACTAATTCTCGGATGCTATCTTTTAGGCCTCAACCCAATCGCCATTACGTTTGATAAGATCTATCAGGCGGTCGATGGCCTCCTCTTGAGGAATATTACGCTCGACAATTTCACGACCCTTATAGAGTGTAATCTTACCCGCCGCTGCACCCACATAACCGTAATCGGCATCAGCCATCTCGCCTGGGCCATTAACAATACAGCCCATAATGCCGATTTTCAAATTCTTCAGATGGTTGGTACGACTCTTAATATCGGCCAACGTCTTCTCGATATCATATAACGTACGGCCACAGCTCGGACAAGCGATATATTCGGTGTGTGAGAAACGGACACGCGCCGCCTGAAGAATCATCAACTCTATCTCACGCACCTGCTCTGCCGTGAGAGCAGGAGCATCGACCCAAATTCCATCAGCCAAGCCATCGAGGAACAACACGCCCAAATCAGCAGCCGCCTTCACTCCGACAGCTTCAACCGAGGTATCCTCATATCGGCGCTTGACCACAACAGGCACATTATCATCCATATTGAGAATTGCAGCACGCAACTCAGCTGTAGGATTTTGACTAACAGCCTCAACAACGCGGAACTCCTCGCTCAGCTCATCATGCGTGATAGGGGTCATTACTGCGCTACGGCGTTTATATTCGGTCGGAGAGTAACGCTCAGGATGTATCACCTCAAACACACCCTCACGCTTAGAGTAATGTTCAACTATCATCTGCGCCACAGGCACTTCATTTTCTGGAGCTTCGGTCAGCGACACACGAATCGTATCACCTATACCATCGCACATGAGCGCACCTATACCCACCGCGCTCTTGATACGACCCTCAAGGCCATTTCCAGCCTCCGTCACACCCAAATGCACAGGATAGGTCATACCCTCCTCGGCCATCGCCTCAACCAGCAGACGGTAGGCATGCACCATCACTCGCGTATTGCTCGACTTCATCGAGACCACCACCTGATCAAAATTCTCGCGGCGGCAGACCCTCAGAAACTCCATCGCCGAGACGACCATACCTTGAGGCGTATCGCCATACTCATCGAAAATACGCTTAGCCAACGACCCATGATTGACACCGATTCTCAGCGCCACGCCACGCTCGCGACACTGCGCAATGAGCGACTCCAATTCACCATTCGATGTGCGATAATTACCTGGGTTGATACGCACCTTATCCACATACTCGGCAGCGATGGCCGCCACCTCAGGCACAAAATGGATATCGGCAACGATAGCCGCATCGCACCCATCCTCCCTGAGACGTTGCATGATGTTTTTCAGATTTTCGCCCTCACGCTTACCCTGCGCCGTCAGACGCACAATCTCAGCACCCGCCTCGGCTATGCGCTCAACCTGAGCAACGCTCAACTCGGTGTCGGCTGTAGGGGTGTTGGTCATCGACTGTACCGCTATGGGATGTTGCGAACCAATCTTCACTCCACCAATACACACCTCATGCGCTTCGCGTCTTTTGTAAGTAGTCAGATACATATCAAAATAAATTTTAGTCGTCTTTCTTTAATGCAAATATAATGATTCGCCATGAGAAAATTTCATTTTCTCAATATAAAATAAGCCATCCCATATACTTATCTTGCATTTTTTACTTACCTTTGGATCGGAAATAATTAGAAACCAATTAAAAAAATCATTTTTCATGAGACTACTTTTTACCCTTACACTGGCTTGTGCAGCATTTATGCTCTCATCATGCGACTGCCAAAAGACTCGACAGATTGCCGATATCGAGAAGGCTAAAGCCGAGGCAAGTGCATCAAACTACACATTGAAGGCAGAGCCTGTGGCTGAGTTCAAGAGTCAGCGTCCAGCTCCAGAGGAGCGTCTTTTCTCATCGAAGGCTATTGAGGCTGAGATCGAGAAGGTTTGCAAGCAGTTGAAAAATCCACGTTTGGCTTGGATGTTCTCTAACTGCTTCCCTAACACATTGGACACCACTGTTCACTACCGCAAAGATGCCAACGGCAAGGACGACACCTTTGTCTATACAGGCGATATCCACGCTATGTGGTTGCGTGATTCTGGCGCGCAGGTTTGGCCATACGTTCAGTTTGCCAACTCTGACCCAGAGCTCAAGGCTATGCTCGCAGGTGTTATCAACCGTCAGTTCCTTTCGATCAACATCGACCCTTATGCCAACGCATTCAACGATGGCCCAACAGGTGGCGATTGGATGTCGGACTACACAGATATGAAGCCTGAGCTTCATGAGCGCAAATATGAGATTGACTCTCTCTGCTACCCTATCCGCTTGGCTTACTACTACTGGGTAGTTACAGGCGATACATCAATCTTCGGCGAGGAGTGGTTGAACGCCATTGCCAACGTGCTCAAGACTTTCAAGGAGCAGCAGCGTAAGGATGGCGTAGGCCCATACACATTCCGCCGTAAGACAGATCGTCAGTTCGACACACTCTCAAACAACGGTTTGGGTGCGCCAGTAAATCCTGTTGGTTTGATTGTATCGAGCTTCCGTCCTTCGGATG
>CAYTGT010000032.1:0-10912 GCA_964437405.1 uncultured Alistipes sp. | reverse complement strand
AAAATAGACTACTATGTTCAAATTCTTTGCACCCCCTGCGGCTAAACCATTGATTGCCGCTGATAAGATAGATGCCGAGTATCGCCGTATGCGAATCAAAGTCTTTGCAGGAGCCTTTTTGGGCTATGCAGGATATTATCTTGTGCGCAAGAATCTATCGTTGGCGGCTCCAGGTATGATCTCTGAGGGCCTTCTCGATAAGGAGAGTGCGGGATTTGCTATGGCGGGTATCCCCATCGCTTATGCTTTCAGTAAGTTCTTGATGGGTAGCCTCTCGGATCGCTCCGATGCGCGTAAATTTTTGGTCATCGGCCTTATCATCGCCTCGCTTGTGATGATTAGTGTGGGCTTAGTGCCCTATTCGGCCTCGATCGCGGTCAATGGCGGAGTGTTGTTTGCCTTTATGCTCGCTGTGGGATGGCTCTCAGGTATGGGATGGCCTCCATGCGGTAGAGTGATGGCGCATTGGTTCTCGCAGAATGAGCGAAGTTTTAAGATGTCAGTGTGGAATACCTCTCATAATATCGGTGGTGGCTCTTTGGCTCTGCTGGTGTCGATGGGTATTGCGATATTTGCTTCGATGGGTATTGCCGAGAGTTGGCGTGCTGCCTTCATTGTTCCATCGTTGGTGGCTATCTGTTTGGCATTATTCTGTTGGTGGGCGCTGCGAGACACGCCAGAGTCGTGTGGTCTGCCCTCTATCGAGGAGCATCGCCAAGACTTCACCGCTCGCAAGGCAGCTAAGGGTGAGGAGGTCAAGATCCCATTCAAACGCCTGTTTGTCGATTATATCTTCCGTAATAAGTTGCTTTGGATGGTGGCTATCGCCAATGTCTTTATCTACTTTATTCGTTACGGTGTGAGCGATTGGTCGCCGACCTATCTTCAAGAGATGAATGTAATGTCGGCCGATGAGAGCCATTTAGCCTTCTCGCTCTTTGAGTATGCTGGTATCCCTGGAACAATCATCTGCGGATGGATGGCCTCTAAGTTCTTTGCAGGTCGTTGCGCTCCTGTGAATGTGATTGCAATGATTATGGTTTTGGCAGGGTTGCTCTGTTATTGGCAGGCTGAGGCTGTCGGAACATTCTTAGGCGGTGGCGCGGAGGTTGTCAAGTGGATTGTCTATATTTCGCTCTCCATCACAGGCTTTGCTTTGTATGGCCCTATTGCGCTGATCGGAATCCAGACCTTGAGCTTTGTGCCGAAGAATGCCGCAGGTACAGCAGCGGGTTTTGTGGCTCTGTTCGGCTATCTGTTCGGTGATGCGATACTCTCAAAAATCGTAATCGGTCAGGTTGCTGGTAACGAGGCTTTAGGTTGGGGTGTTACATTCTGGATGTTTGTAATCGGTGCGCTCATTTCGTTGGTTGTCTGTGCCGTTACTTGGCGCCGCGAGTACGATATGATGCAAGAGCGCATGGCGCAAGGTCGATAGTTGATAGAGAAAGAGATTTAGGAAAATGTGCAGATTCTTTTGGGATCTGCACATTATCTTTATTTTATAGGCTCCATGTGGATTCCTACATGAGTGTCCTCTCCAAACTCCCTTTTAAACGATTTTCAATTGTTGTTGCCACCGCATGCGTTTCGGTAAGTGAGGTTTTGCCGTCCATACGTATGTGTACCTCGATTGCGATGTGATTACCTATACGGCGCGTGCGCAGATGGTGGGGTGAACAGACATCTGGCGTTGAGAGTATGATCTGACAAATTTTTTCTTCGATTTCCTGAGGAAGCGATCTTTCCAACAACTCATCAACACAAGGCTTCAGTAATTGCAGGGCAACTTTGGCGATGAAGATACTTACTACAATGGCTGCTATAGGATCGAGAATGGTCCATTTGTCTCCCAAACAGATAGCTCCTCCGATACCAATCATTGTGCCGATAGATGAAAAGACATCGCTACGATGGTGCCAAGCGTTGGCTATCATTGCTTGAGAGTTAAGGCTTTCTCCTTTGCGAGTAGTGTATCTATAGAGCAATTCTTTAGAAATTATAGATAAAATAGCCGCGATTAATGCTACCATGCTCGGTGCAGCAAGTGGCTCTCCTTGTATAACCTCGATTACACTCTTCGATCCATTTATAAAGATACCAATACCTACAATAAAGAGTATAATACCTATTATTGCAGTGGCTAAAGTTTCGTATTTGCCATGCCCATAGTGATGCCCGTCATCTTCGGGTTTACCTGCAATACGCACAAAGACAATCACAACTATGTCGGTAATGAAATCAGATAATGAGTGTACGGCATCGGCCACCATTGCCGCACTATGACCCATGATGCCAGCGATAAATTTAAAGATTAGCAGTAGAAAATTCACAAGACTACCGATCCAAGTTACCCGTATAATCTCTTTTTCGCGTTCTGAGGTTGTTTTCATAATTATTGTTTTCTAAGATAGAATTGGGAAGCGAAATTACAAATACAATTTTATACTACAAAATATGTAATGGCATTTTGTTTGCCGATACAAGGCAAGTAAAGGCCTGTCACTGCGTCTGACATAATGTCTGAAATTAGCATAATGTACTGCCAAAATCTGCCATTGCGTTACTAAAATGTCTTATTTGGGTTCGTGGCAAAGGTTTTGCTCTGGAAGGTTCAGAACGAAAACAGAAAAACAAAAAATAATAAGCTATGAACATTAACTCTTTAACAATCAAGGCGCAGGAGATGTTGCAGGCTGCCGTATCTCTTGCTAAGGAGCGTGGACAGCAGGCCGTTGAGCCGATCCATCTGATGAGCGTATTGGTGGCTGAGGATGATTCGTTGGGCGCATTTTTATTGGGGCGTGTGGGTGTGAATCTTCCACAGCTCAAGGAGCAGATTGCCTCTCGATTGGCCTCAATGCCAAAAGTTTCGGGTGGTAATTCGGAGCAATACTTTTCGGCCGACACTTCGCGCGTGATTCAGCGTGCGGTGGACTTCACACGCAAGTTTAATGATAAGTATGCTTCGGTTGAACATCTGCTCTTGGGTTTGGTGGCTGAGAAGGGTGAGTGGGCGACAATGCTTAAGCAGGCAGGCGCATCAGAGAATGAATTGATAGAGGCTATCCGCTCATTCCGCAAGGGTACTACGGTAGATTCTCAGACCTCGCAGCAGGAGTTTAACGCTCTGGGCAAGTATGCCATCAATCTGAATGAGTTGGCTCGTCAGGGGAAGTTAGATCCTGTGATCGGTCGTGATGATGAGATCCGCCGTGTGTTGCAGATTCTCTCACGCCGAACAAAGAACAACCCTATACTTGTCGGCGAGGCGGGTGTCGGTAAGACCGCCATAGCGGAGGGTATCGCTCACCGTATAATCAACGGCGATGTGCCCGAAAATCTGAAGTCGAAGCAGATTTTCTCGCTCGATATGGGTGCTCTGGTTGCGGGTGCTAAGTATCAGGGTGAATTTGAGGAGCGATTGAAGGGTGTAGTGCAGGAGGTTATTGCCAGCGATGGCGAGATACTGCTCTTTATCGATGAGATTCACACTTTGGTGGGTGCTGGTAAGTCGAGCGGAGCGATGGATGCGGCCAATATCTTGAAGCCTGCATTGGCGCGAGGTGACCTGCGCACCATTGGCGCTACTACGCTCGATGAGTTCCAGAAATACTTTGAGCAGGATAAGGCTTTGGAGCGCCGTTTCCAAAAGGTGTTGGTTGATGAGCCGACAACTGAGGATGCTATTTCGATCTTGCGAGGATTGAAAGAGCGCTACGAGAGCCACCACAAAGTGCGTATCAAGGACGAGGCTATCATCTCAGCGGTGGAGCTTTCGCACCGATATATCACCTCACGATTCCTGCCTGATAAGGCCATTGACTTGATAGACGAAGCTGCAGCGCACTTGCGTCTGGAGATGAACTCTGTACCAGAGGATATAGATAATCTCGATCGCCGTATCCGTCAGTTGGAGATTGAGCGCGAGGCGATTCGCCGTGAGGGCGATGATAAACGAGTGGAGAATCTGACTCGCGAGATTGAGGAGCTTAAGTCAAAGGAGGCGGCACTTCGAGCCAAGTGGCAAGGCGAGCGCGACCTCTTGCAGAAGATACAGAGTAATAAAGACTCTATCGAGCGCTATAAAATCGAGGCGCAGCAGGCCGAGCGTCAAGGCGATTATGGTCGTGTGGCGGAGTTGCGCTATGGCAAGATCGTTGAGGCTGAGAAGCAGATTGAGGCCTTGCAGGAGCAGTTGCGCTTGACTGCGCAGAGCGGCGAGGCAATGATAAAGGAAGAGGTTGACTCAGCCGATATTGCTGAGGTTGTAAGCCGTTGGACAGGAATCCCTGTCGCTCGTATGTTATCTTCGGAGCGTGAAAAGTTATTGCACATGGAGCAGGAGTTGCATCGCCGAGTGGTAGGGCAGAAGCAGGCTATTGAGGCTATTTCGGATGCTGTGCGCCGTTCACGTGCAGGATTGAGCGATTCGCGCAAACCGATCGGATCGTTCATCTTCTTGGGTACGACAGGTGTTGGTAAGACTGAGTTGGCAAAGGCTTTGGCCGAGTTCCTCTTCAACGATGAGCAGATGATAACCCGTATCGACATGAGCGAGTATCAGGAGCGTCACAGCGTTTCGCGTCTGGTGGGAGCGCCTCCAGGATATGTGGGTTATGATGAGGGTGGTCAGCTCACCGAGACTGTGCGCCGTAAGCCCTATTCAGTGGTGCTGTTGGATGAGATCGAGAAGGCTCACCCCGATGTCTTTAATATCTTGTTGCAGGTGCTGGATGATGGCCGCTTGACCGATAATAAGGGTCGTACGGTAGATTTCCGCAACTCGATCATCATTATGACATCGAACATGGGCTCTCAAATCATTCAAGAGAACTTCGCTAAGGCTTTCGATGGCGAGCAACTCTCGGAGGATGTTGTGGAGCGCACCAAGTTGGATGTGATCGAGATGTTGAAGATGCAGCTCAAGCCTGAGTTCTTGAATCGAATAGATGAGATTGTGATGTTCGAGCCGCTCTCGAAGCGCGACATTGAGCAGATTGTCGATATTCAGTTCTCGATAATTCGCCGAATGCTCCACGAAAATGGCATAGAACTTAGTTATAGCACTGCGGCGCGAGATTATATTGCGCGTGTGGGTTATGATCCTCTGTTCGGTGCGCGTCCCGTTAAGCGAGTTCTTCAGCGCGAGGTTGTCAACACCCTCTCGAAGCGAATTTTGGCGGGTGAGGTAAATCGCGATAGCGAGATAAAAATTGATGCAGATCAGGATGGCTTGATCTTCTCGAACTAAAAGGGTGTGCTATCGGATGCGATATGGCCTAAAAGGGGGAGTTTGAAAGTTTAATTATTGTGTTTAGTTGGTTGTCATGCTTTCGGCTTGGCGACCAGCTCTTTTTTTGTAGGTTTAGAATAAAGCGTTATCTTTGTCTTATATTTAGGACAAAAACGTGATTAATATATGAAAAAGACATTTATTATTCTTCTTGCTGCGATGCTTGTTGCAGGGTTTGCATCTTCGGCTGCCGCGCAGGAGCAGGCCGCCACGCAAGAGCAGACCAATAGCGAGAGTTTCCCGATGATCACCATCCCTGAGAGTATCACAGCTCCGCTGGAGCGTGCTGCATATCTGAGTGAGCACTATTGGGAGAAGGCAGATTTTAATACTCTGACGGATGTACAGCTTGACGAGGGCTTCACCAATATGGTATCACTCTTCTCGCTCCTTACTGTAGAGCAGTTGGATAAGAGTTGGGAGGTAGCTGTGAAGTGTGCTGAGAAGTCGAAGACGGGAGTGGCTCGTCTGCTCGCCGTTGCCGATAAGCATCTCTATAGTATCAGCTCTCCACTCTATAATGAGTTGGCCTATGGCTCACTCTTGCGCAAGGCTTTGGTGTCGAAGAAGATCAAGAAAGATGCAAAGGCTCCATATCAAGCTCAACTCGTTATGTTGGAGATGAATAAACCTGGTAGCCCAGCTGTCGATTTGGATTTGACGTTGGTAGATGGTAGCAAGGCTAAGTTGTCGGATGTAAATTCGGCAGCGACAATTCTCTATTTCTACACCCCAGGCGATATGAATTGCCGTCTGGAGCGTTTTCGTCTCTCGCAGGCACGCTTGATTTCATACCTGGAGCGTGCAGGAGGAGTGAAAATTGTCGCTATCTATCCTGGTGGTGATCAAGCTCTGTGGGATAAATACAAGAGTGAGATATCTTCATCGTGGGTCAATGCATACGACCCTTCAGGCAAAATTATGAAGGATAATTTGTATGATCTGAGGGCTCTGCCACGCATATATCTGTTGGATGATAAGAAGAATGTTTTGCTCAAGAATGTTACAGCCGAGCAGGTTGAGCAATATCTCTCAAGCGTAATGCAGAGTGCCGCAGCCAAGCAGGCTGAAGGTGCACAACCAACAGAACAGAAGGCGGAGTAGCGTAGTCTGATTTATGAACAAAAATCCCGAAGAGTCAAGTTGCGACAACTTCGGGATTTCTCTTTCTATTCCTGTAATGGCTCGCGCTCATAGGCATCAATCATCGAGCCTTTAGTGCGGTTGATGATTCGGGCGTTGCATTGCTGGGCAAAATCTCTTAACACCTCATGTCCTCGGAATAACTCCGCCGTTTCGCTCAGATACTCCGACATGGTGTATGGACGTGGCGGATTGGTGGCGTTGTAATAGATTGGCTCTGCGACAGGTTCCGTTGTGTCATAATAGTGGCTCTTGAGGCGGCAGACGCGATTCTGCTCATCTACCATCAGCCCATCCAGCAAGGTGTGATCGACACCATAAAGTTCGATTGTGCTGTATCCGAGTTGTAGCGCGATAAACTCTCCATTCTGTATCACAGTACCGAAATTACCCGATCCCCAGCCTCGGCGGTAACACCAAAACTCCACGTTGCGGAACCCGTGAAATACCGTAGTGTGGAACGGTACAATCTCGATATTGGGGTTGTTGCCAATGGCTACATTGTAGCTAAAATGTTCAGGATTGTAGTATTGAACATACAACTTCATCGGCCATGTGACCTTCTCGGTTAAAGCTCGGTAGAGCGACTGCACGCGCTCGCTATAGCCAGCCCTGCGGAAGAACATCGGGTCAGAGATAACATAATACTTTGGTCGAATCTCACAAAACTCATCACTTAGGGCAAAGAAATTTACCGCCATCATATCGCACTCCTCCCACGATCGATTCTCAATCAAGCGGGGTAACTCCTTCTTGAATGAGGGCCCATTTCCGAGTATGGCAAGACGTTTGCTTGCGACCATATCTATCGTACCAGCACATTTCACATAGTTGTGAAAATCCTCCTTAAGAAGCATCGTGGCGAAAAAGAGGGCTGTGTCAAAACTATTCCTTATAGCTGAAATTATCTTCTCCGAAATACGCATTGCGGCTAAATGTTTCTCTTATTGCAAAACTAATAAAATATCGTTACATTTGCAATTATAACCATATTATGAGTCAGATTTCAGTCGTCATACCGCTCTACAACAAAGCCGCCGAGGTTGAACGCTCGGTGCGCTCGGTGTTGGCGCAGAGCTCTCAGCCGCTTGAAATCATCGTTGTTGATGATGGCTCAACGGATAGAAGTTTAGAGGTTGTGCGTGCGATAGAGTCGCCATTGATTCGTATTATCAGCCAACCCAACGGTGGTGTCAGTGCTGCCCGTAATCGAGCCATTGGCGAGTGTCGTGGCGAGTGGGTGGCTCTTTTGGATGCCGATGATCGTTGGCGCGAGGATTATCTACAGGAGCAGGAACGTATGATCGAGAGATATCCCGACTGCGGAGCCTATGCCACAGCCTTTGTGGTGGATGATGGTCGGCATGAGGTGGTGGGTGATACGCCTATGATGGAGGGTGTGGTTGATTTCTTTGCAGAGTCGATGCAGAGGTATGTGATGATCCCTTCGGCTACAATTCTCAAGCGAAGCCTTGTTGTGGAGTTGGGTGGTTTCCCTGTCGGGATGCGTATGGGCGAGGATCAATATCTCTGGACAAAGGTCGCTCGATGCTCCTCAGTAGCTTTTTCGCCTAAGCCGTTGGCTATCTATTCACGTGCGGCAGAGAATCGCTCGGCTGCGATTTATCGTCCCGAACAGACTAAGTTTTCATTGGAGGACCTTTATGATGAGTCGGCCTCTGCGATCAGCAACGAATATGTGGCACGCGTGGCGTTGGGTAAGGCTCTTGTGGAGAGCGCTCGCGGAGGTAGTGAGCAGGCGCAACGTGCTGTTGAGATCTTTGCTTATAATACTATGTCGAAGCGTTTAGAACGCAAGGTGAAGGTGTTGAATGCTTTGCCTTGTTGGATGCGCCCTACGGTGTTGGCCGTATATAATTGGTTGGCGTGGGTAATAGTTCGCAAGGGAATATAAAAATGAAGTTGCCTAACAAGGCTACCTTGTCGTTAAGTTTCTTTTGGTTGCTACGCTCGCCCTCAAAATGCTCATTTACGCCTAAGTAAACTCCGCTTTTTCGGGCTTCGTAGGCCTAAAATTAGCACTTGTTATACAACTTCTGATACAAAAATGCGCCTGTCCAAAACTTATTAGACAGGCTCATATTTTTATAAATACACTATTTCACATTCTTTAATTGCTCCATCATCCATTTTGAGCGAGCGGTATTCTGCTCAGGATATGTCCAATGCTCGATCTCAGGTACGATCCAACGCTCCTTGTCGGCCGATGGGATGACATTGTATGCCGCTGTTGTCGAGGTAGGGCAGCAAGTCATGTCGTTGAAGCCGTAAGAGTAGAATACGGGCACGTTGACCTTGCGGGCAAAATTGGCTACATCGTAGTAGCGAGATGTCTCGATACGCTCCTTTGTTGCCATGTAACCGTTGCGGAATGCGTGAGGCCAGCCGCCACCACGACCATGAAGATAACCTGTCAGGTCGGCAAGTGCAGGATAGAAGGCTGCCATACATTTTACCTTAGGATTCAAAACTGCTGTGGTGATAGACAAAGCTCCACCCTGTGAGCCACCCATCACGCCGATGCGATTCTCATCAACGAAGTCCAAGCCAGCCAAGAAATCTACGGCACGAGCGCAACCTGCATAGATACCCTTGTAAACATACTTGTCTTTGTCATCCATGTTGTAGTATTGGTATTCGTACATCATGCCAGCCTTGAGCTGTGCGTATATCTCATTATCCATAACTGTCGGTATATGGTGGATACCCAACTCCAATGTGACGAATCCCTGCTCGGCCTCTGAGTAGTATCCTGTACGGGCGCGGCAACCTGCTCCTGGTACAATCAAAATTGCAGGCAACTTATCGCCCTGCTTCATATTTGCAGGAACGCACATTGTGCCATACATGCGGCAACCGTTGCGCAGATTCTGGAAACTTGCCGAATAAACCTTGACTTTTGGTGTGCATTTCTCCTCTACAAGCTCCAACTCAGGCAACATTGCCAACTTATTATTGTCAGCCAAAGCCTTAGCCCAGAACTGATCGAAGTCCTTAGGCATGGTGGTGGTCGGCTCTATCTTGTCAATGTCGAATCCTGCCGTTGCCAATCCTACATATCGCTTACCTTCGTGTGTGGCCCACACCCTCAGTCGCAAGAAACCTGGGCGCTTCATCGAGCCAGCATTGATCTTCATTGTGCCATCTTCGAGCGAGAGATTTCCCTTCTTGTGAGGAGCCTGCATATCCTCCGAAATCTCGTAATAGATCTGAGCATCTTTCAGCGGTATTCCCGCCTTACGAACGGCAAGTGTAAAGGTTACATCATCACCGCACTCATATTGCCAATCGGTATTCTCAGGTGCTACCGCAACTGAGATGATTGTCTGCTTTGGCTGGGCATAGAGACTAAGAGTCGCAACAACGGCGACAAAAAGTAGTAAAAAGCGTTTCATTTTAAAATCTATTTTTTGGTTGTTTATTTATTCAAGTTTGCGGCTACAATTGCTTCTGCCAAGAGAAAATCATCGGGATTGTCGATGTCTGTGCTCTCGATGCGATCCGTGACGGCGATGTATGGCCTATCTCCGATGCGGCGATGCTCGTTGAGCCACAAATCGCGCCCGAAGATGAAGAATGCCGAGGTCTCGACAAATATCGGCTCTAAATCCTGTGTACGTGGCACATTCTGTAACGAGTAGTTCAGTGGCTCGCCCTGCCACCATGTGAAGGTCTGTATCCTCTCGGCCGAAAATGCCGAGTCGTACCCTCCACTCTCGACTGCCGCAACCGCCTGCTCTATGGTTGTGGGGCGGATAAATGGCGAGGTTGCATGTGCTAAAATGTAGAGATCGGCCTCGACCTCCTGCGTGAAGGCGTCATAGATTTCGCGTCCCAAAGTGGTGTTTTGATCCAAACTCTCGCTGCGGCACAAAAACTTAACCCCATCGGGGAGAAGCTCCTTTATCGAAGAATTGCTACAATAGACATATACTTCGTCAATATTCCCCACCTTAGTTAAACTCTCCAACATGTAGGTCATCATCGGGCGATCGCCCAACATGCGGAGATTTTTGTTCTCAACACGTTGACTGTTAAGCCTGATAGGGACAAATGCAACTTTTTTCATTTGTAGTGAAATTTTACCTCTACAAAATTAATAAAAACAGTAGTAATTTATTCAAAAATAGGCTCAAATTTTACATTATACACAAAAACCCGACAAGGAAAGCCGAGAGATCGACCTCCATGTCGGGTTTAATATATGGCTGTGCCCCGCGTGGGGCAGGTGTTGCCTCGAAGTTGCCGTATGATCAATGTGTTACGGCGTGCAATGGCTCAGAGTACTACTTCTTACCCTTTGGGGCAAGCATCATATTCATCTTCTTGCCATCGAGCTTAGGCATCATCTCCACCTTGGCGATCTCCTCCAAGTCGGTAGCAAAGCGCAGAAGCAAAATCTCGCCCTGCTCCTTGAAGACGATAGAACGACCGCGGAAGAATACCGAAGCC
>CAYTGT010000031.1:0-11176 GCA_964437405.1 uncultured Alistipes sp. | reverse complement strand
CCTCCAGCGACTCCATCTCCTGCAGGATGATGTTCTGCATAGCGTTCTCCATCTTGTCCACCGCACGATCTACATTTCCCGAACGCTTACTAATGATGGCATCAGCCTCGTTGAAGAATAAGATAGGTGCAATAGGCTCGCTCTTGAGCAGCGCACGATAACGCTCAAAGATGTTTTTGATGTTCTTCTCGGTCTCGCCGACCCACTTGTCCCTAATCTCCGAGATATTGATCTGCATTAGCGCACGCTCCGTCTTGCGAGCGAGTTGTAATACTGTCTCGGTCTTACCCGTACCTGGCGCGCCATAGAACAGACAAGCGAAGCCCTGACGCATACCCTGTTCGGCAAGGCGTGAGCAGATATTATTGAACGCCTCTGGCTGCAACAGCGACTCCAGGCGGGCAATCTGCTGCGCCTCCGAGGGGTTGTAGAATAGCTCTTTGGCAACGACCGCCGACGGATAGGTGAGGTTACGATTTTTGACCACCTCGGTCTTTACCTCGGCTACGCCCACATTGCTCAACAACTCCTTACGCGCCTTGTTGGATAGCCTGAAGAAGTCGTCCACGACAAGATGACCATCCTCGGCACGCTCCAGCAGTCCCTTTTTGATCAGGGCATTTGACTCATTCGAAAGGCTCTTGTAGAGGCAACGGAATGTCATTTGCGAGTCGAACAGATCCTCGTAGTCACTCTCCGAGATGAATTCGTCGCCCCTGCTGACAAGCATCTCGCAGGCGAAGACAAGCAGAGCCTTGTCGGTCTGCATTAGCGAGTACGACTTAAGCCCCTGGGGGAACTGCAGTTGGCTGTTGGCATCGAGCAACTGTTCAACCTCATCCATATATGTAGCAAAGTCCAGCAGATGGTAACGGCGATAGCGAACAAGGCTGTGTATCTCCTCAAAAAGCTGCTCGTCATTGAGTCCCGACTTCACGGCATAGGCGTAAGGCTCATCCCTTTTGATAGCCTCCTCAACCTGGTATCTTAATACGTATGCCATATCCTTGTCGCCCTGGCGCGACTGACGCATATACTTACGTTCGACGAGCGTATCAAGGCTACGGGCATACCTTAACACTCTGACGCGCGAGCAGTCGAAGAACTCCGCCAGTTCCCTCAATGTGAGTCGGTTATTAGCACCCGTATTGACCGCAACGGAGAGCATAAGAGCCTCATCGGGTGTGATGCCTAAACGTGTGGAGATGTAGTCAAGATGTACCCTTACCACCTCAAAGAATGTCTCCTTCAGCTCGCTGTTGGCGGCATACTCCACGACCGCCTCGATGGCGTCAAGTAGTGTCTTCGGTGTGGTGTCATTTGACCCCGACAGAGCCTCTGCCAATTTAGCCTCCTGTTGTGATTTCTTTTGAGCGAGGAGTGCCGCCCTCTCGCGGCTGGCAAATGAATTTCTCATATCTTTTTCGTTTTAACTACTGCAAAGATGCGAGTTATCTGTGCCATTTCGTGGCAGAGGTTAAAAATGTGCAAAAAAATTCCCCGACTTGAGTCGGGGAGGGTACTACAATACCTTAATCTAATTCTTCGTCATCAAACTTACCTTTTCTAGATAATAGTACTACTTCTTCCTTTTTAAATTCACCTTTAGGTCTTTGGAAAAATTGCTGAAGTTCATATTTTACTGCACCTTGAGGCATACGACCACGATTTCCTGATGTAGGTCTACATGGATGCGGTAATTGAATAGACTTACTAAAATCAAGGAAGAAGACTCGTTTTTCTTGGTCTTTATCCAAAGTATGTAGTTTGGCGATATAATTTTTTACTCTCTGCGCATAACTTTCATCAATGCGAGCTAATGCCTCAATAGCTTCTTCATCACCAAACTTCATTAGGACAACATCTGCTACCTTATATAGTACTCTCGAAATGCTATGATTACCCCTAAACGATAAAAATAACATTTTCTTTTTCTGAGCGCCATATCCTTTTCCTTTACTAGGACACTCGTATATTCCAATAGAATCATCTTCAATGAGGTTTATAGTATTACCAGCAGGAATGGACAAAACCTCTGTTTCATAAAATTTCATATCGCTTTCAATGTTTAGTAAGTAATTACAATAGTCTTCTATTAAGTCCTTTTCATATTTATCTCGGGGATTCTCTTGAAGGAACTTGTTTACTAATTCTATCCACGTAATATTTATTATACGTTTAACATTTACATACTTTTCTTCCCAAGAAAGAATTGGATTAGCAGTAAGAGTAACAGCTGTTATTTCCCCTTCAAAATCATTTAGAATTTCGAATTTATCGCAGTAGTCAACTACTTGATTGGTCACTGATTTCATGTCGGCTGTTTTATCCCAGCCTTTTGCTTCTACAACTATTGCACAATAGGGGACGAAACCATCAAAGAAGCGAATAACAATATCGGCTCTGTTTGATTTATTAGTTTCGAATTCCAACTTTTGTCGCGCCTCACAATCGATTACGTAACGTAAGTCTAGTAGCTTATGAATATGTCCTCCTGGGAATATTAGACGTAGAAAAATTTCTAATGCTTTAGGTGATTTACTTAACAAAAAGCCCAACCCTTTCGTTTGTTGTGGTTCGTTCTTTCCGCTTACTAGGTCAAAATAATTGCAATTTAGCTTTCCGTAGAGCCTAAATTCTGATTTTTTGTCAGTTTCTTTCATCCTATTTGCAAATTTTAGGTTAGAAGTTATTTCTTCCTCAAAGTTAATAAAATTCTCCTTATCCTGCGATCGGGAAACCAAATTACTCCTGCACGCAAATGTTATGACTCGCATCTTTGAGAGCCTTGACGATTGGTCGGGCGATAATGCTGCGACCACTAATCATTTGCAATTCGGTGAGTTCCATGCGGCTGATTGCTCCATCTGCCTTATATACAAGCACATCATATTTATACCACCGTTGAGGCATCATAACCAACCGTCGTTCGGTCAGCGCACGCGGCTTGTGAATGATAATGCCTAACGTGAGCGACTCGCCATCTATAACCTCGACAATATCGCCATATGAGAATCTGCGCGAGCCATCGTAGCAGCCATAGGTGTAATAAGGGTGCTTGCCCATCTTCAACTCCTCGTCACAATGAACACTCACTCGACCATCTTCGTCCCTATCAAACTCCTGCACAAGCATGCAGAAAAGCGGATTGGCAACCGACTCGGACGCAGCGTCGCGATTCTTATAAATCTCATTTACTTTGTCTATAGATTTAACCTCGTTCCTTTCCACGCGAAGCGGAATGGGATACTGCGTGGGCATCTCCTCGGCGAGGTAATAGGATGTGATTTTATACAGTTTTTTAGCCATAGTATGTTCTTATTTTCTCAAAGTTAATAAAAGATACTCAATTTAGTCTATCGACTCACCTATTTCTATTGGTAGGTCGTTCTCACTATCCCAATGCCGAACATCGTAAAAATAGAACCAGCTCTCAAAACCAAACAAAATGATTCCAACTTGAAATCCAGCGTGGGCGCAGTTGTGGCGGAACTCTACCTTAAACCCAAGCAGATTGAGCAGGTTAATACCAACGCGACCACTATCAAAGTATAGGCGAAGATAGAGTTCTATCGCAAAACAAATCCCGCTCCAATAGGTCTCTATCTCGACGGCTTTGAAACGCGAGATTCGTCTTGCCCACACCGCGCCGTTGGCGTTAAATACCCGTCGCAGATTCATCTGATGGCAGATTTAAGCATCTCAAGGGTTGATAGTTGCAGGCGGTGTGCGCCGTTGGGGTCAACCAAGACCTTGAAGCCGCACTCTTGCAATATCGTCTGCGCTCGAGCTGAAGCCTCGTCACCAAGCAACTCATCGAGAGCGGCAAAGATGGCGTAATTCTTGCGTCCCAGCAATGGGCGATGCGTGGCGATATACTCCTCATACCCTCGGCACATCTGCTCGGTGAGTTCAAACTCCTTTACCCCATCCTTTCGCTTGCAGAAATAAGGATGCTTGCCGAGCCCTATGGTATTTCTTACACACTCGGCAATCGACAGTGCAGGGTTAATTACCACCTTCACCGCATTTGGTGCATCGGCATAAAGCACCGTCAGCCCGCCCATCGAGGTGCCGACAATAAGCGAGGGTGAGTGAACGGCAACAATGTCATTCAACATCTGCACATTCTCCCCAATACTCTCGCCATAATCTGCCACAGTCCACTCGTACTCAGGAAAAGCCTCTGCAATTTTTATGGCAGTTGTCGCATTTGCACCCGATGCCAAGCCGTGAACATAGTGAGCAATCAAAATATCTTTCTCGTTAGTCATAGTTTTTTGATTTGTTTTCGTCGCAAAGTTACATTATACGTGTGCTAAATTCAGGCAGATGATATTTTTTTCGCAAGAAATTTACCTGTGCTACAAATTGGCACAGCTTTTTATTACCTTTGCAGAAGTAATACAGAAAATTATGGCAGGAAACCTTTTTCAGAGATATGTGTGGTTATTGGATACCATCAGCCGCCGACAGGGCATAGAATTCGACGATATTGACCACAGATGGCAGTCCTCTGCTCTTAACGAAACAAAGGAGCCGCTTCCCAAGCGTACCTTCCACAATCACATCAATGCCATATACAAAATTTTTGGCGTAGAGATTGGTTGCGAGTCACAAGGCGGACGTGGATACTATATAAAGGAGTCGGGCGATATAAATCTGCGCGAGTCGCAGTCATCGCTGCTTCAGCATCTGCAAATGAGCAATGCGATGCTCAACAATCCTCGCTTGAAAGGTCGTATTGTGATGGATAGATTCCAGGCGTGGTTGCACTTCACGCCACTTATTACTGCGATGAATGAAGAACGCGTTGTGCGTATCACCTGCCGACGTGAGGATAGGGGTATCAATAATGTGCAACACCTAACCATCGAGCCATACTTTATCAAGCAGTTCAAGAGTTGGTTTCTGGCGGGTCGGGTCGCGGAGGACGGGCTCGTTCACGCTTTTGCGTTTTCGTCAATTCGCAATGTGGAACTGACAGACAAGGCGTTCAAGCTTCCGAAGGAGTTTGATGCAATGGAGTACATCATCAAGCCGCAATACATTGAGCCTTCGGCTGATGTTTCCGACGATAGCGACCTGTTCGTTCTAGAGCGCGCCGAAGATCGTATTCACCGCCGCAGTCGCGATAAGAGGATGTATGAGTCGTTGGATGACGAGTGGGACTATGCCGAGTTGGAACTTCAGCCCAAGGAACTGATACGCTCTTTGCGCGCAGAACGGGAGTACCGCAATCTGCACCTCAATAGGATACTTCTCGCATCGCAGGAAGGGTTTGAAGTGACACTCTTTAGCGACAAACCAGGTTGCGAGCCGTTTGTTATTGCCGAGCAATTAGACGACCTTGTAAAGATTAAGGTAAGTATCAAGGATGGTCATTTAATAAGTGTCGAGAGCCGTCACACCGACGAGAAGCAGCCCGCCATCGAGCGATTGACTGCCGATGCTCGCGCGTGGCTTGATACCGCGTGTCAGGAGCCTCACTTCAACGGCACAAACCGCGACTACGCCCAATGGATGTGGCAAAAGCTCAAGATGTAAAACCTCCAAATTGAATCACAACATCACCTCCCCCCACTACCGCCACGAATTTGCAAAAGAAGGGAAAAAATTTGTGCTGGTGTTGATTTTATGCAAAACAAAACACTTTCAACAAAAATTGCGAGGCTCACGTGTGTGATGCCTCGCAATATATTTATATAGGTATAGCCCTGTGGGGTTACTCCTCGATGCCCTGTGCCTGAACGAGCATCTTGCGCTCTGTCTCGGTAAGACGCATACCCTGCTCAGGAACATTGATCTTCACGTTGCCCTTCTTGAACTGTGGACGTGAAGCACGTGTCACAGGCTTAACCAATGGACTCTTGATTACCTCGCAGCCAGGACCGATATCCTCGATAAGCGGACCATTCTCGTCGAAGAAGATTGTGCTGCCGATAATCTGAGCCACAGCCTCCGATGCCGCTACGTCGTAGAGGTACTCGCCCCACTCCATACCCATATCAGGGATAGGGAAGGTGGCAAGAGCCTGATAAAGACCTGACTCCTCAGAAACCAACTCCAAAAGCTCATCAAAGTTGATGTTTGGAACGATACCGTCGGCATAGTCCACATCATAGCCATCGTACTTAGCCATAAAGGTGATAGGTGCGAACTCATAGGTGTAAGAGCCGTAGTTGCGGTACATAACATCCATACCGCAGTTCTTGCCGTTTGATGTCTGACCGATGGTGTATACCTGCACGCCGTGTGAGCGCAAGCCCATAATCAGCATCTCGCTCGCTGAGGCTGTTGATGATGATGTGATGACCCACACCTTTGGAAGGTTGAGGTTTGGCAATGTCATTGTCTGACCGTTGATTGTCGCCTCGCTCACAACAGGCACCTTGGTTGTACCTGTGAGGTTAGACTCGTGACGCTCCAATATAACGATATTCTTGCCCACCTTGTCGGGTGACATCAGCATACTACCGAAGTAAGAAGCCGAGATAACCGAGCCGCCGCCATTGATACGCAGGTCGATAACGATATCTGTTGCACCCTGTGACTTGAGGCTCTGCATAGCCAGCACCAGCTCCTCGTCGAAGTTACCGTCGAATGCGAGGTAAGAGATGTAGCCGATCTTCTTGTCGCCGAATACGAAGCCTGTCTCAGCATCCTCCTTCAACATACCGTAGAATGCAACAGGGTTCTCGTAATACTCAGCTGCGGTGAGAGTGAATGCGCCATAAGTCCAACCGCCCCGGGCGTCATCCCATACCAACTTGCTCAACTCCACATTCTTATAAGCCGAGTAAACGATATTCTCCCACTCACTCTGCATATTTGCATCTGTAAAGTCTGAGCCATTCACCTGAGTGATGATATCGCCACGCTTAAAGCCCGCGAAGTCGGCTGGAGAGCCTGGATATACGTGCTCAACAGCGAAACCGTAAGTAGGCATCATACCGTCTGAAAGCATCCACACCATAGGGCAGAGCATGATACCCAGACCTGTAACCTTCTGTGCGGCGCGTGTCTCGGCGCGAGAAGTTGTGTAGCGCTGGATGTTTGAGTAGAGCTTGCGGTTGCCCTGGTAATCGGTGTAACCGTCGTCCATATTGGTCTTCATCGCCAGCAGGTGTGTAGAGAGGAACTTGTTGTAAGCCAGACCGTAGTTGACCTTGCCGTCAGCCTTCATCTGGTTGTACTCGTCAAGCCAGTAGTACTCCTTGCTCAAACGCTCGTCAATCCAGTTCACCACAGCGTCAGCCTTTGCCACAGCCGCCTGTGTGATTGTGAAGATCTTTGTGCGCTGGTAACCATCCACGGTAATGTAGATATCCACACTGCGCAATGCATCGTTTGGGTTAGCCTTGATGTTTGCCTTCGCTGTCTGCTGACCTGCCTTGCTGCCTATCTCGCCGATAGCGAATGTGAGCCAGTCGCCACCCTCAACCTCAAGTTTGTAACCTGCCTGGGTGTTGAATGTGAGTGACATACTCTGCGCCTCACCCGAGCAAGAGAGATTTGTGCTCATTGTCGTGGTGTAGCCGCTACCTGTCTTTGCTGGCTCGTCGCCGCCATCATCCTTCGAACAAGAGTTCAGGGTTGGGAGGGCGAATGCCAATGCTACTACGATGAGCGCCTTTGCCATCTTTGCAGCTGCTGAAATAGTGAAATGTTTCATATTTTCTGTGAATAAATGATTTTCCAAGTGGCAAAACTAATGATTTTTCTTTATTTATGCTTCTTTTTTCAATAAAAACATAATAAAAAGGTATAATGTTTCTGTTTTTACTAATGAGGGCAGTGGCGTGGGGATGTTTCCTTGCAGCATTAAAGTTAACAATCCCAACCAGAAAACACAATGCATATTGCATAAAATTGCAGAAATCAGCAAAAGGTTAAATTGCGGAACTATTTTGGCGAGCGGCATTACACAAACCGCGGTTTTTCGACCCCAATAATTACAAAATGTAATATTTTCAGCCGCTTTCGGGCAGTTATAGAACACAAAAATTCCACTAAAAAAACAAAATTTGTTAATAATTTGTTAATAGTTTCTTAACATTGGAGTGCAACATAAAGAATTTATTACCATCTTCGCTCCGACTTTTCTTAATTAAAGTCGTCATCATTAACTAAAAACTATATTATTATGCGTACAATTTTGCGTAACACAATGATCCTTTGCTCATTGGTATTGATGGGCTTCGGATTTTCTGCTTGCTCAAAGGACGAGACTCCAGAGCCAGTAGTGCCAGAGATGGCTGCTGTTGGCGAGGGCACGTCGTGGAATACTGCTAAGGTTACAGTTTCTACAAAGTCTATTTCAGAGTGGGCGTGGATGGTATTGCCTGCAAACGAGCAGGTTCCATCAGAGACAATTCTTTTTAAGGATGGTACAGTCGTAGCAGGTCAGGACGGCGATGTTGTAATCGAGGTTGATGGCTTGTCTCGTTTGACTGACTACTCGTTCTATGCTGCTGCCAAGTACATCGACGAGTATCAGCAGGAGAAGTTCTACGAGGATGTTGTTGTGGCTGAGTTCACAACACTGGACTACACTGACGATGTTACCGTTACAAACATCAAGATTGACGGTGCTGACATCCACATCAAGGTTCCAGAGAATGTAAAGGCTGGTGATGCGGTGTTGAAGTGGGGTATCCAGAACCTCGTTCTGTACAACAGCAACAAGTGGAATGAGTGGTTTGGTCAGGCTACAGCCGATGCTCGTATGCTCTGCTTGAACGACCAGGTTTATCCAAATGCAATCCTCAAGGATGACACTACTTTGAACATCGACGAGGAGCACCGCTATGCTAAGGATGAGAACGGTGAGTACGTCCTTGACGAGTATACAGGTGAGCCTGTTTACTACTGGGACTTCATCGCTCCTGGTGAGCCATTGGTACTCTTGGTTTCAGAGTTCGGCTGGGGCGAGAGCGACTGGGGCTGGGGCGAAGGCTGGTACCAGATGCCATTCGACGAGATGGGCTGGTCTGAGTTGTTCGTAACAGCTAAGTGGGAAGGCACAGAGCTTCCTAACGAGGATGACTACTGGACTGACGGTGCTTACCACAAGAAGATACAGTTCTCTACATTGCCACCTGCAGAGTTCGAGGGTAAGGTTCACATCGAGACTGCAGACGAGTCTCCAAAGGGTGCTACTATCAACATCACTCACGACGAGGGCGTATACTGCTACTGTCTTGCTATTATGGATCACGCTACATATCTTCAGACTATCGACGCTTACCTGGGTGGTGACGAGAGCCTGTTGCAGTGGTACACTACTTCATACTATGGTATGATGTCAGGTTTCCAGACAATCTTCACTTCTGAGGTTGACGAGTACTATGGCGGCGCAATGCAGGCTAACCTGTCTGATTTCGTATGGGAGATTGCACCTGCTTCTACATACCACGTCATCGCTACTGCTATGGGCGGTGAGGATACTGAGGATGGTCCTGTGCCCGATCAGATGTCACAGAGCTTCACTCACCACGTATTCGAGTTGCCAGACTACTCACTGGATGCTCCAAAGATGGTTGTTACAGGTCTGCCAGCTAAGTCAGCATTCAGATGCGGTTTCAACATCAAGTGTGAGAATTGGCAGTCGGCTCCTGCAACTGAGGTAGCATACGCTATGAACTATGTTCGTGAGTTCGATCCGGAGCTCTCTTATGGTTCAACTTACGCTGACCTGGTATCAGGCAACCGTTACTACGCAGCATTCTCTGAGGAGGAGATTGCACAGATCAACTCTGACGGTGGTTACAACGTATACTTCGATGTTCGCGAGAACTCAACGTCTCGTCTGGCTGTAATGGGCTGGAACGAGGAGGGTCGTCCAAGCGTCTTCGAGGAGGAGAACCCATCGGCTGTTGCTGAGGCTTCATCTTCACGTGTTCCAGATGCAGAGCGCATCGAGTCATCTCTCTTCGAGGATCTGAAGGGTGACTGGACTGCTACCGCTACTGTATTCAAGAAGGATTACGGTGATCCAGATGGTGACGGCGTAAACGGCTTCTACGAGCGCACAGAGCAGATGCAGACAAAGGTTTCTATCGGCGATATGACTTGCCCAGAGACTTTGCCACAGGAGGTATATGACATCTACGCTTCATTCGACATCAGCAAGGAGATGACTGACGCTTACTTCGCTGAGTTCAAGACAGGTCTTCAGGAGTACACTGACGCAGTACGCGGTCAGAACCGTATCCTTTGTACAGGCTGGGGCTTCGACCTCAACGTAGTTGATGGCTACCAGAGCCAGCTCCGTCTTGCTACACCTTGGGATTTGTTCACATCAGAGGAGTACAACGCTGCTTATATGGATCCATTGTTCTTCGAGTTCGGTCCAAAGTGGTACTTGCAGGTTGCAGAGGATGGCTCATTGTTCGTTCCTGTAAACGTAAACCGCATCGCTCCAGTGGCTCAGTGGGCTGCTTCAACAGCTTACCACCTCGTGGGTGCTAACGCAGTGGAGAACATTGCTAACTTCACTCCATCAGAGGAGAATATGGACGATGTAAGCAAGTGGCCTAACTTGCCAGTTGAGTTGTCTGACGACAAGCAGACTATCACTATCAAGTCTTACACTTTGGATGGTGTTGAGTACTATCCTAACATCGCTTACGAGTCTTGGGGCAGCATGAATCTCTTCGATACCAAGATTGTATCTGAGATCGTTCTGACCAAGGGTTGGGCAGGTGACGACACTAACACTGAGGCTCGCCAGGCTAAGGCTGTTGAGGGCGTTAAGCTTGCTCCAGCAAACAACGGTGCTGAGGTTAACGTTGTAGCACCAAAGGCTCGCACTCCATTCGCAGGCGTTAAGAAGGTTGCTCCAAAGAAGTTGGAGGGTCAGCCACTTAACTTCAAGCAGATCAACGAGCGTATGCAGAAGTTTGCTGCAAAGCAGGTTGAGGCTCGCAAGTAAGACGACTATACACTCACAATGAGGAGTTCCTCTTAAGGGGACTCCTCATTTGTGGTTTTTATTATTAAATCGGATCAAAAACAAAAATTATGAAGAAACTGTTTAGTTTGTTCGCCTTGCTTTTGGCTACTATGGTGGCATCAGCACAGCAGCTCCCCGACGTGAAGGTGGAGAATGCACAGGGTAAGATTGTTCCCGTGAGAAGCATCGCAAAGGGCAAGCCAATGATTATCTCTTACT
>CAYTGT010000030.1:0-11214 GCA_964437405.1 uncultured Alistipes sp. | reverse complement strand
GGTTCTTTGCCCACATTTTGGACAAACTTTTTATCCATTTCTAACGCAAATACTGAAAATGTATAAAAATCAATTGATTGCCCATATTTTATCTACTAATTTTGACAAATAAGCCAGAATAAGCCCAAATGGGACTATTGTAAATGTTCAGTGGTCTTGAATTTACATTACGAGCTATTGCGATAGTTTAGCTTGTTGCCCCATTCGTTTTAGCTTACATTGCTTACCTCTGGCATCATATAAATAATAAATCATTAACTATAGAAAAACTCGACTATAGCTAAAAGACACTCACGATAAACAGAAGATTCTGTTTATCAAGTAAAAGTTAGTAGGGCTCCTCTTATCTTAGCCCTACCAACTGCGCTACATTTTTATTAAATTCATCCTCATCTAAGAGTTGCTCCAAACTCAGGTGCATGCGATAGCGCCAATAGTGGTTGGGGTTGGCGGGCACATTGATTCGTTCGGCATCGGGATCTTTCTGGCGCAGAGTCTCATCCATTGCTAACCAATCCTGCAAAGGTAATATAGCCAACATCGAACCAGATAGCATCTCGCGCTCCAAGATCATTCGTGCTGTATTGCCCGAACACTCCTTTTCGGCCTTTCCGCTCAAGCCTAAAACATCATTCCAATATCGCTGAGTGAGGCTCTGATCCTCTCGCCACCAACCTCTGATTGTTGACATATCGTGTGTCGAGGTTGCTGCAACCGAGAGATATGGATAAGCCTCTGGGTGACCAAATGTTGCACCATACTCCTTTGGCATACGTTCGATCTCAAGAGCGAGTATCTGTTCTTGATTCATCGTCTGTGGTACGCAAGCGGGGATCATTCCCAAATCTTCGCCACAAGTCAACATCTCGGTAGCATCCATCAATACGGGCAGACGCCTCATGGCGCACTCCTGCCAGAAATCGTTGTGACGCTCATAGAAGAAGTGATCGTGTATTCTACAAAAGGCCTGCTGCTGGTCTTGACTCAGCGTTGCAAATAGCTTTGTCTTTGCGCCATCAATGCGAGGAGTGTAGCTCTGCTCCTTATATGGATAGCTGACAAAGAGAGCTTCTGTGTTGAGCATATCGCGTGCAATGTGTCGCTTGGGGTCTAAATCAAATCCTAAAGCACGAATCTCATCTGCTGTATATGGCAATGATGGGTTGAAGTGCCCTAAAATTGCACTTTTAGCCTCACGTGGCACCTCCCAGATGCGGAAGAAACCGAGTATGTGGTCAATGCGATAAGCGTCAAAATACTGCGCCATCTTGCTCAGACGGCCTCTCCACCAACTATATCCATCCTCTCGCATCTTGGCCCAATTATACGTTGGGAATCCCCAATTCTGCCCATCCTCAGCAAAGGCATCGGGTGGAGCTCCAGCCGACATTGTGGTGTTGTAGAGTTCGGGAGCCTGCCAAACATTTACACTACAAGGTGAAACGCCGATCGGGATATCGCCCTTCAATGTTACACCTATGCGGTGTGCATAGGCTTTGACTCTGAGCAACTGATAATCGAGCAGGAACTGTACAAATGAGTAGTAGCTCACTCGTTTTGAGTTCTTCTTTGCGTAGTTTTCGGCCTCGACCTTGTCATAACGACTCAATTCTGCCCATTGTGTAAAGTCTGTAGTGGAATATTTGTCGCGTAATGAGCAATATATTGAATATGGATTGAGCCAAGAATTATTCTCGCTGACAAACTTCTTGTATGCCTTTGAACTGCAAACATTTGCCCCGCAAAGACGGTAAAGCGCTCTTAAAAAGCGATCCTTTAGCTTGATCACGCCCTCGTAATCCACCGTGCTCTTGCGATTGAGCCTTGCGCCCGAAATGATATATTTTTCCAGCAACGTCTCAATCTGTGCGGTGCAGTCTTTGCCCAAAATCTTCTTGCAATATGCGGCGGCCTCCTCTGCATTGATATATATCGGATGCAGCGCAAATGATGAAACGGCATTATAAGGATAAGAGTCGCGCCATGTGTAGGTCGAAGTCGTGTCGTTGATTGGTAAAATCTGTATCACCGACATCCCTACCTTTGCGGCCCATTGAGCCATCAACTTTAAATCAGCAAAGTCTCCGCAACCCCAACTCTGATTACTAAGCAACGAGAAGAGTGGAATCGCTACACCTGCGCCCTTCCATGCACTCCTTTCATCTCTTAGTCGCAGACCTCTGATTATTGCACTTTGGGTGTGGGGTGTAACAAGAAGACGATTCTCTCCACCCTCAAAACTTCTGAGTTGGCGTGAGACGCTATCTATGATGATAAACTTATACTCCGAGCCTGCTGTCTCTTTGGGTAACAGCGCACGCCAGATGGGTGCTCCTGCTCCATTCATCTCTATTGCGGCCGCAGTTTGCCATCTTCCGAGTAGTGGATTTGAGCCAACTATCGCGAGTGTCTCATTTCGGCGCAATGTTGGAGCCTCTACCTCAACCAGTATGTAACCCTCTGTCGCCGAAAGGGTTTTGCCGCTACGATCATGGCGGAATACTCCTTCGGTGAAAAACAAGGTGTAGAATGGTCTGTTTGCAGGCGAATCGTACCAATGATCATATATCGAAGTACCGTTAATCGCCGATTTTAGGTTGTGTCGGTGCTCCTCGCGGCGAACTACTCTACACTGCTTGTCACGTACCTCATAATGATACTCTGCCTGATGTGGTAACTCAGCTTCCAACGACCAATTTTGGTTGCCTGCGCATTGCATCCTGTGAGCCTTGTTTGCCGAGACTAAATATAGCGTTTGCTCGCCTGACGCGTAATATTCTATATGAAATTTAACTCTGATAGTGCTCATCTTTAGAATTCTTTTCCTTCAAACATCGCACCTGTTGAAACAGCTCCGCTATGAACTTTTTGTTTGGCCGAGTTGAATGTGTAGCCGAGCGAAAGCATGATATTAGGATATCGAGGTTTGATATATGTCATAGATTGAAGTGTAGCCGATCGGCGGTAGTTATCATACTTTGCCGTACGGAATATATCGTGCATGACAAGCGATGCCGATAACTTGTTTTTCAGTAGGATTTGTCTCAGAGCCAAGTCGAAATAGCAATATGCCTCCTCGCGACCCTGGGTCAGAACAGTAGGACCCACCACATTGGCATCAAACTGCATCTGGGTGCTCTTGCCGAGCGTGAAATTATTGATCATCGAAGCAGTATAGCTTGTGTTGGTATTATCGGTACTACCCTCATAGTGGCTTGTGAACTTATAATCGAACAAGCTACCGTTGATGGTCATGCGCCACCAGCGTGTATTCTTGATATTGATCATAGCCTCCACGCCGATCGTGCGATCATTACCCGCATTGACCAACGAGTCGAGTGTTACTCCAGGCTCGTGAGCTACACGCACATTGTCAGTCACACCTCGGCGGTGGCGATAAAATCCTGTCAGCGAGATGGTATTCTCCTCGGCGATCACTTTGCGATAACCGACCTCAGCCGAGTGGATATATTCAGGCTTAATGTCGGGGTTACCGATCTTTTTGGTATAGTAATCCTCATAAGTGATATATGGCTCCAGCTTCCAAATACCAGGACGGTTGGTGCGATAAGAGTATCCTGCCGAGATGAAATTCTTACCTGGCGCCTCATACGAAAGATGTGCCGAAGGATATAGCTCGGTGCGCTTGATGTAGCGATTGGCATCCTTGACGCTGATCGTTAGTTCGTCAATTGTGTGGTCTGCTCTGACACCTACATCAGCCGTAACAGGGCCGAATTTGTCGGTGAGCATCAAATATGCCGAATGAATCTGTCGGCGATAGAAGAACGGTGCGTGCAGGTCATCTTGCCACTCAAATTGTTGCATCTGACGATCCCAATACTTGATGTCATATTGGCCATGCTCGCTGTATGAAGTATATTGATAACCGATCTCAGCCTTACCTTCGGGGCGGTAGTTGAGTGTGTAGTTAGCTCCTCCATCGAAGTCCCAATGGTGTTCATCCTCATATCCGCGTGTGCCCTCATAACGTGTGCCCGACTGCTCAAACATATTACTCTCAGTGTACTCCAAAGCGTATGGGTCGTATCTGAGGCGACCGTTGATGGTCAAGATATCTCCTCGATCGTTGATTTTCCACGTATAATCGGTCATGATCTGAGCGATATGCTTTTCGTTGGAGTAACGGTCGCGGCTATCGTATAGGTTGTCGTTGATTACTATGCCAGCCTTTTCACGGTGCTCATCATAACTCATATTTCCGCCCGATGAGTTTTTGGCCATTCCGCCCTGAAGTTCAACCAAAAGCGTATGCCCCTTTTTATTTAGTTCCCAACCTAAACGACCCAAATATGATGCTACTGCACCGAAACGCTCTCCATCTGAATCAGATGTTGTCACGTAATCATCCACATGAGTGGTCTTAGTCTGGTTAAAATCACTCTTACGTTTAATCTCTGAAGCCCCGATGCCTAAATAGAAACGATTAGCACCCTTCTTGTGCCCCAGCAGAATGTCTGTATTCCATGTGCCGATGGTACTTGCCGAAAGATTTATCGAACCTTGAAAACCCTCATCTGACGGATTCTTAGTGATGATATTGATGATACCGACATCTCCATCGGTTTTGTAACGTGCCGATGGGGTAGTGATAATCTCAATATCTTCGATGTTCGATGCGGCGATCTGCTCCAATGCTTGAGTTCCCTCAAGTGGCGATGGCTTGTTGTTGACAAATACTAAGAATCCGCTACTGCCTCTAAACGAAATTGCGCCATCGGCATCTACACGAATCGAAGGTGTAGATTTCAGAATATCGACTGCCGTACCACCCGAAGCTAAAAGTGATGAGCTGCCACTTATGCGCTGACGATCAAGTTTATAGACAACGCGGCTCTTCTCGCCCGTAACGACAACCTCTTTCAATCCTGTCTCAACCATAGCAAGCGAGATAGTTCCCATTTCGAGAGTCTGTCCCTCCTTGAACGAAAGTTTCTCGCTCACATAGGGTTGATAGCCTACAAGCAAAATGGAGAGGTAATAATCTCCACTTTTAACCTTTGGGATTGAGAACTCACCGCCTTTTACGGTGGTCGAAGCGGTGGTGTTGTTATCTCGATCTGCAATGACCACATCGGCAAACTCTATGGCTTGCTTTGTTGTGGCATCTATAACTTTACCTCTGATTGATGGTGCGGTTTGCGCAAATGATACCGCCATGAGGATCGTGGTGAGTAGCGTTAGTAGTAGCTTCTTCATAAGTAGTAAATATATTTGTACAAAAATACGAAAAAATATACTACCGCAAAATAAATGAAGTAGAAATACAAAATAAACCGAGGTTATCTGACAGAAGATCAAGATAACCTCGGTTGAAATTTGTATATCATTCAGTATATGAGATTTGTTATAGCGCGATTAGTTGCCGCCTGAAAGGATTATCAGTCCCAATCCTGCGATGAAGAATAGGAACATTATGCCGAGCAACATATTTGTCTTACTGTCGCTACCCTTAAACTCCTTCCAGATGAAGACACCCCAGATTGCTGCAATCATCGGAGCTCCCTGTCCCAAAGCGTAAGATATAGCTGCGCCAGCCTTACCTGCTGCTATGTAACTGAAAGCCGTACCCAAGCACCAGATTGCACCGCCCAACATGCCGACCAAGTGTGTCGAGAAACTTCCCTTGAAGTATGTTGAGTAGCTGACAGGCTCGCCCACAAACGGTTTACGCATAACCAATGTGTTGAACAGTAAGTTGCTGATTAATACACCGATTGAGAATACAAAAATTGCCGAATATGGTGTGAGCATACCTGCTGTCGGATGCTCAAAATTGTCAAGATCCATAGCTGCTGCCACAAATCGGTAGAAGAACGACATCAAAACTCCCGCAACCATCGAAAGGATAATGCCTTTACGATTCGATGCACCCTGCTCCTGACTCTTATTCATTCTGCCTGAAGCTATGCCGTTGCAGATGATGGCGATGACGATGAGTGCCACGCCTGCGAACAATAACATAGGATCGCCCTTTGGAGCACCTATGTAGTTGATGATAACGCCTAAAACAAGTGCTAAACCAACTCCCAATGGGAATGCTACCGAAAGACCTGCCAATGAAACCGAAGCCGAGAGCAAGATGTTAGATGCGTTGAATATCACGCCCCCGATCAATACACTGATGATTCCGCCCCACTCGGCTTGTGCCAAATCTTGCAGGAATGGGCGACCCAAATCACCCGTGCTACCCATCGTAAGTCCGATAATCAGAGCAAATAACACCATGCCGAAGACATAATCCCAGTAAAATAGCTCATAACGCCAAGTCTTGCCTGCCAACTTTTGGGTGTTGCCCCACGATCCCCAACAAAGCATGGTTATGAAGCAGAAGATAACTGCCAAAAGATAACTGTTTACAATAAACATAATGTGTGCGGTTTTAAGGTTTATTTTTTAGATTTCATATTCTCGATTTCGGCTTTAGTCGGCGCGGCTGGTTGCGCACCCATGCGAGTTACGCTGATGGCCGATGCTATGCTGGCTTCGTTTGCTGCCTCGATAAGAGTACACCCCTCGGCTAAAGCTCCTGCCAAGACCCCGTTGTAGGTGTCGCCTGCGGCTGTGGTATCTACCGCCTCGACCTTCGTTGCTTCGATTCGGGTGAATGTCGTTCCGTCATAGACCAACGATCCTTCGCTTCCGAGTGTGATGATCACATTCTTAGTTCCCATCTGGTGAATTGCCTCGGCAGCGCGTTGTGCACTCTCTATATCCGAAACCTCTATGCCTGTTATGCGTGAAGCCTCCGAGCGATTTGGGGTAATCAGATAGAGATTTTGCATCAACTCCTCGCTAAGAGGTTCTGTCGGCGCTGGCGCAGGATTGAGAATGACGGGGACACCCGCCTCGGTAGCCATCTTTGCGGCGTACTCGACCGTTGGAATTGGAGTCTCCAACTGCATCAGTACCACATTTGCTGAGCAGATCTCTTTCTGGGCTTTGTCTATGTCATGGGTGTCGAGGTACATATTTGCGCCCGAAGCCACAACAATACAGTTTTCGGCATCTTTGTCAATGGTGATAAGTGCTACGCCTGAAGGATGTTCTTCGTCTACAAATACATAGTCGGTGACGATCTGATCTTGTTTCAGAGCCTCTCTTACTTGACGTCCGAAGAGGTCATCTCCCGTTTTGGCAACGAACACAACTCGATTACCGTAGCGTGCTGCTGCGACTGCCTGATTTGCGCCTTTACCTCCTGCGTTCATGAAGAAATCTCCTCCGAGTACGGTCTCACCGCCTGCTGGCAGATGCGAGGTCTTTACTACCATATCGGTATTACTACTGCCGATGACAACTATCTTTTTCATAATTTTAATGTTGTATTGTCTGTTTTGTTATCAAAGTTACCGAAAAAATGTCTCTAAAACAAAAAGAGCAGGCAATTTTTATGCCTGCTCTACAATTAGAATCCAAATGGATGGTCTTGCCTGCTAAATAATATCGAAGGCGATCTCCATCATATTCGTAAAACTTGTCTGGCGCTGCTCGGCACTACATGCTGTACCGTGTGCCAACGAATCGGAAATAGTACAGATGCAAAGTGCCTTGTTGCCGCTGCGTGCAGCGTTCATATAGAGTGCCGAAGCCTCCATCTCCACCGCCAGCACACCCATCTTCTGCCAAACCTTCCACTCCTCTGGTGAGTCCGCATAGAATGTATCGCTCGATAAGATATTTCCTACCTTATATCTGATACCCATCTGCTCGGCCTTTTCGACAGCGGCGCGTGCCATGTCGAAGTCTGCGATTGGCGCAAATGTACCTGGCAGGTTGTATTGTGCACCGTAGTTAGAGTTTGTGCAGGCTCCTGTGCTGATTACGATATCTCCCAACTCAAGTTCAGGATCATACGCTCCAGCAGAGCCTGTACGGATGATCTTCTTCACGCCATAGAAGTTGAATAACTCATATGTGTAGATTCCGATAGATGGAATACCCATGCCGTGGCCCTGAACAGAGACTCTCTTGCCCTTGTATGTGCCTGTGTAGCCGAGCATACCGCGCACGTTGTTGTATTGTACGGGATTCTCCAAGAAATTCTCAGCCATAAACTTAGCACGCAACGGATCGCCCGCCATGATGACATTCTCGGCTATTTCGCCCACTTTGGCTCCGATGTGTGGAGTAGGTGTTAACATATTGGTGTTATGTTACAAGTTATCCTTCTCGATATCCTTAAAGTAGCGGTAGGTATTTACCTTCAACTCTCCAACAGCAGGCTCATCACAAACCATGATGCCCTTTGGATGCAACTGCAATGCAGTGATAGTCCAAGCGTGAGAGATAGAGCCCTCTACACACTGCTGTACGGCGCGAGCCTTCTTGTGGCCAAGAGCCAATACCAATACCTGCTTAGCTGCACATACTGTGCCGACACCCACTGTCAAAGCCAACTTTGGTACCTTGTTTACATCGCCACCGAAGAAACGAGAGTTTACGATGATTGTATCCTCTGTCAAGGTCTTCACGCGAGTACGTGAGTTGAGTGAAGAGAATGGCTCATTGAAAGCCAAGTGACCATCCTCGCCTACGCCTCCGATAAAGAGGTCGATACCACCAGCAGCCTCGATGCGAGCCTCGTATGCAGCGCACTCAGCAGCCAAATCCTCGGCATTACCGTTGAGGATATTGACGTTCTCAGGCTTGATGTCTACGTGAGAGAAGAAGTTGTTCCACATAAATGAATGGTAGCTCTCAGGATGCTCCTCTGGTAAACCAACATACTCATCCATGTTGAAAGTCACTACGTTAGCGAACGATACCTTACCCTCCTTGTTGAGCTTGATAAGCTCGCTATACATACCAAGTGGAGTTGATCCTGTTGGCAAACCCAAAACGAATGGCTCTGCAGTTGTTGCAGCCTTAGCGTTGATCTGTGCAGCGATATACTCTGCTGCCCAACGGCCACACTCAGCCGCTGTGTTCTCAATGATTAATCTCATGTCTTTTTATTATGAATTTAAATTATATTTTCATCTTTACGAATACCTCAATAGCCTGATACTCAGCCATACCTAACTCATCATAGAGGCGAGCAGTATTCTGAGTACGCTCCTCTGCACGCTGCCAGAACTCACGGCTGTCATCGCCAGGGAATGGCACGATATCCTTCTGTGAAAGGTGGCGATAGATTGCGTGACGCTTTTTGATAAGCTCGTCTGGGCTCAATGGCACCGCCATATCTACCATACCGATCTCCCACTCCATCCATGCTCCGCGATAGAGCCAGATCACACACTCCTCAAGCCACTTCTCGCCCTGATCCTTCAAGCGGAAGAGAGCCTCCAGTACAGACTCTGTACATACGCGGTGTGTACCGTGTGGGTCAGCCAAGTCACCTGCTAAATAGATCTGGTGAGGCTTAACCTGCTGCAAAAGCTCAGTGATAATCTCGATATCCTTATCTGTACGCTGTCCCTTCTTGATGCCACCTGTCTCGTAGAATGGCAAGTTGAGGAAGTGAGCGTTAGTATCCTCATTGAGTCCGAATGAACGCACAGCTCCGCGAGCCTCAGCACGGCGGATAGCTCCCTTCAGGTCGAGCAAGGCGCGAGGTTCAGGCTCACCCTTCTTCTTTGAAGCGATGATTTGCTTAACCTCCTCCATACGGTCGCCATAACCCAACTCACGCGCTGAGTCGATGTGCTGCAATACAACGTCATCGTGAACGGCAACATTACCCGAAGTCTCGTATGCAACGTGTACATCGTGACCCTGCTCAACAAGGCGGATAAATGTACCACCCATCGAGATCACATCATCATCAGGGTGTGGCGAGAAGATAATCACTCGCTTAGGGAATGGAGTCGATGGAACAGGACGAGTCGAGTCATCAGCGTTAGGCTTACCTCCTGGCCAGCCTGTGATTGTGTGCTGCAAATCGTTGAATACCTTGATATTAACATCTGAATATGTCATGGCAGTAGCATCCAACAACTCTCCCAACGAATGTTCGATATAGTCCTTGTATGTGAGCTTCAAAATAGGCTTCTTCACAACCTCGCACAACCAAACTACGGCCTTGCGTACCAAGCGTGGAGTCCAATCACATGGGCCAACGATCCAAGGAGCCTTCTTTACTGTAAGAAGCGCTGCTGCAGGATCATCCACCACAGCCTCAATTGCAGGGAGATTCTGGAGCATAGAAGCAGGAATCATACGAGTAGCCTCACCTTCGACAACCTTATTAACTATATTTGCCTTATCCTCGCCCCAAGCCATCAAGATGATACGTTTAGCGTCCATCACAGTCTTTAGACCCATTGTGATGGCCATACGTGGAGTATTCTCAGCGCCCAAGAAGAGACCAGCCTGCTGCTTGCGAGATTGGTAAGTAAGCTGCACCAAACGAGTTGTAGATTTTGCATAAGATCCAGGTTCGTTGAATCCGATCTGACCTTGAGTACCCATACCGATCACCATCAAGTCAATCTTGCGGGCCATACGATCATACTCAGCGCAATAATCTGAAATTTTATCCTGAGGAGTAGATCCGTCAATGATGTGTACATTCTCTGGAGCGATATCTACATGGCTCAAGAAATCCTCATGGATACGATAGTTACGGCTCTGCTGCTCTGTAGCCTTGATAGGGTAGAACTCATCGAGGCTGTAAACCTCTACATTTTTGAACGATACCTCACCAGCTTTGTGACGAGCTACCAACTCAATATATACACCTACAGGAGTGCGTCCTGTGGTCAGACCCAAAGCGAATAGGCGCTGAGGCTCGGTTGCCTCATGCTTTTTGATAGCGTTAATGATCTCATTAACAACATAATTTACGCCTTCGGGCTCTGAGTCGAAAACTGATGTTGGAACCTTCTCATAACGATGAATAATATCCTTTGGAGTTCCTTCAAGGATCAATCCGCCATCATATGGCAGTGAATACTTGCTTTGCATAGTTTTGTTTTAATTTTTATTTATACGTTTAAATCACATCTCTTTATCCATGTCGTGGGGTGTCGATAAACCGATATCTTTTGGCGTACACACCCACGTAATGCAAATTTACAAAAAAAATCATTATTTCCACATATCTATCATGCAAAATAAATGAATAATTTATAGAGTTGTTAGGCGGTGCTATGGTATGGGCTATCTTTTTTTTGTTTTATTTTGTCTTGTAGCGATAATATTTAGATAAAATAGATTAACTTTGTTGTAGCTTTTTGCCGTGCGAGA
>CAYTGT010000029.1:0-11217 GCA_964437405.1 uncultured Alistipes sp. | reverse complement strand
CTCTCCTGCAGTATATCCAGCACCTCCTGCAATACCTACTCTAATCATTACTCCCCCTCGTTTACAGCGTGATATATCTTCAGCGGCATAGAGTAGATCTTAGTGAAGCCCTTAACATCATCTGCTGTCCAAGCGTTGTTCACCTCACCATACTCAGCAAACTTAGCATTCATCAAGTCGTGCTCCGACTCAATACCTACCAAAGTGAATGTATAAGGACGCAATGTGATATAAACCTTACCTGTCACATTGCGCTGCGAGTTATCCAAGAAGGCCTCAACATCACGCATCACAGGCTCTGAATACATCGCCTCGTGCATAAACATGCCGTACCAAGTGCCCAACTGATCCTTCCAATACTGCTGCCACTTAGTCCAGGTATGCTTCTCCAACAACTCATGAGCCTTAATGATCAACATGGGAGCCGCAGCCTCAAAACCTACACGACCCTTAATGCCAACCAATGTATCACCCACATGAGTATCACGACCGATTGCCCACTGAGCACCGATTGCCTCCAACTTATTGATCGCAGCAACGCCCGATACAGCCTCGCCATTTACGCCGACAACCTCACCCTGCTTGAACTCGATAGTGAGCTGCTCACTACCCTCCTTCTGAAGCTGTGATGGATATGCGTGATCTGGAAGATTGGTAGCCGAGCAGAGAGTCTCCTTACCACCGACAGAGGTACCCCATACGCCCTTGTTGATCGAATACTCCAACTTTGTGAAATCAGCCTCGTAACCATTCTCCTTGAGGTAGTTGATCTCATACTCGCGGCTGAGCTTCATATCACGTGTAGGTGTGATGATCTCGATCTGTGGAGCAAACACCTCAAACGTAAGGTCGAAACGCACCTGATCGTTACCAGCACCTGTCGAGCCGTGCGCAATAGCATCAGCGCCGATAGAATTTGCATAATTTACGATAGCCAAAGCCTGGAAAGTACGCTCCGAGCTAACCGAAATTGGGTATGTCTTATTACGCAACACGTTACCAAAGACCATATACTTGATGCACTTCGAGTAGTAATCACCCGTAACATCAATGTTAACATGCTCCTTAGCACCCAAAGCGTAAGCACGCTCCTCAACAGCCTTCAACTCCTCAGCCGAGAAACCACCCGTATTTGCCAATGCGGTATAAACCTCATAACCCAACTCCTTTGTCAGGTACTTCACGCAGAAAGAGGTATCCAAACCTCCACTGTATGCCAATACAACCTTCTTCATATCTTATATTCAATTTTATTTACTCGACATTCAACAATCTCTTCCACCACGACTTCGCCTTCATTTCGGCCTTCACCTGCTCGCGGATCTTAGCCTCCAACTTGAGCATCTCGGCCTCGTGGTTCTTGCTCTGCAACTCCATCGCCTGACGCTTCTTCTCAGCCTGCTCAGGGTCATAGATCATACCTGTGCAGAGACACTTTGTAAGGTTGGTACGCTGCAAAACATCGTAATTCACACACGAACGACAACCCGCCCAGAACTGTTCGTCATCTGTTAGTTTAGCGAAAGTCACAGGCTCATAACCGAGCTGAGTATTGATGCGCATCACAGCCTCACCTGTTGTAAGTCCGAACAATTTTGCTTGAGGGAAACGCTCGCGCGAGAGATCAAACGCAGCCTGTTTGATACGCTTCGCCACGCCCATACCTCTGTACTGAGGGCGTACGATCAGACCTGAGTTTGCAACAAACTCGTCATGTCCCCATGACTCGATATAACAAAATCCCACAAATTCGTCTCGGTTAACAGCTATGATGGCCTTACCTGAATTTATCTTATCGGCGATATATTCGTCTGTACGGCGGGCAATACCCGTTCCACGGCTTTTGGCAGCCTCATCAATCGCGTCATTGATCTGAGTCACAAACTTAAGATGCTCCTCAGAAGCTACCATTACATCAATTTTCATCGTTTATAAATTTAAAACTTTACAGTTAATACGTTTTCATCATGCAAAGATTGCATATAAATCCGCAATATGCAAATTTTAGTCGCCATATATTTATATATAAAGCAAAATAGTCGCATACAACGCATATTTACACCATATTTATGCATGATTAACACACTAAAGCGACATTAGCGAACGACCAAGCAAACATTTCACCGCATCCCACACCATCTATTCCCTCATTTGCCAAAATAATCATATTTGTTACATAAAATTAGCTAAAAGTGTTGGAAATCCGAGATTTATGCACTACATTTGCATAAATATGAAGCCGACAGAATCTCTCAAAGACTCGGTTTGGTGGCTAATTTTGGAATACTGACAACAAAAAGTTTTAATTTAGGAGGACTGCCCTATGGCCTTCGGGTCATAAATATCCACCTGCTATACAACATTAAGATGAATCAAAAAACCCAACGATTTGCGATAATTCGCAAGATAATTCGTAGCGAGCAGATATCTTCTCAGGAGGAGTTGATCGCACGCTTGAGCGAAAATGGAGTAGAGATCACACAGAGTACCCTCTCTCGCGATTTGAAGTTTATGAACGTAGCCAAAGTACCCCATAAGAACAAGGGCTATGTCTATGTTTTACCCAACTCTACCCACCACGAGGTCAATGTATCGGCCAACATATCCGACAACATCACAGGCTTGACATTCTCTGGTAATTTGGGTGTATTAAAGACCAAATCGGGTTACGCAAGTGCTATCTCTGTACCAATCGACAACCTCGATTGTCCCTCAATTCTCGGCACTATTGCAGGCGACAACACGGTGCTTATCATTCTAAAAGAGGATGCCAAGCGCAAAGAGGTTATGGACACATTGTTGCGTATCTTCCCGATGTTGAGCAATATATTGTAGCGCATCAATAGGCTGAGGCGTATTCGGCCCGATAGAAACGACCATAAAAAAGACGGGGTGTACAACATCTGTATGTTGCGACACCCCGTCTTATAATTTCCCCACTCGGCTAATCCTCAAGCACATAAATATACTCATTAGCTCTCTGCATGTGGAATTTCTCACGAGCATACTGCTCTAAATATTCATCGTAATTTAGTCTCTCCAGCAAGGTACTATCTTCGGCTATTCGCTGTTGAAAAAACTCTTTCTGATCCTCCAACAGAGAGATTCGACTCTGCACCTTGATCATAGTCACCAGATTTCGCACAGTAAGTACAGCAGTATATACGATGATCACCGCTGTCAACACCTGCCAAACCCTCTTACTAAATCCCGATGCCATAGTCAAAATTAATCGAATTTTTCACATACGCAGACGGAGAATCCCCCCTCAATCAGCTGCACGACACAACGAATGAACTTCATACCACCAACAAGATAAAAGTACAAAACCACCCCCAATCAGCCGTACGACACAACCGAATCGCTCGGAGAATTACTCGTCATCCACCACGTAGATATCGCTCAGATTACGACCCAAATGGTTGTAATCCAGGCCATAACCTACAATAAACTCATTACCGATTGGCAATGCTACATACTCAATCGGATAGTCATACTGGAACTTCTCAGGCTTGAAGAAGAGAGTACATATTGCCACGCTCGCAGGCTTCATAGGAGCGATATAATCGAGCAAGAACTTCATGCTGTGACCTGTCTCCACGATATCCTCCACGATGATAATATCTCGACCCTCGATATCGAAATCCAACTTCAACTGCTGACGCACGTTACCTGTCGATTCTGTACCCTGATACGATGACAACTTAACGAAAGCCACTTCATTATCAAAGTTCACCTTACGCACCAAATCACTCAAAAACATGAACGATCCGCTCAGCACGCCTACAAAAATAGGCTGCTTACCGCCATATCTTGCGTTGAGTTTTTCAGCCACCTCGGCCACCGCTTGATCAATCTTCTCGGCAGGGATCATCACCTTAAAAGTACGATCCTGCAATTTAATTTTACCCTCCATTCCTAAAATTTGAGTTGTAGTTAAGAGAGCCGCCCAACAACTATTTTGAGCAGCTCCTTATTTTTGATGATTTGTACAACAAAACAGCTCTCCTCGCCACTCGCCGCACAAACCTATTTTAATCGTTTAACCTTTAATCAGAGCCTTTACCTCCTCATAAACTGTCTGGCCGTTGTATCCGAATTTCTCGTCAAGCACCTTAAATGGAGCTGAGTATCCGAAGTGATCCAAACTATGGATCTTACCCTCATCGCCCACCAATCCGCGAAGCGTGATCGCAATACCTGCTGTCAAGCCATAACGAGGAACATCCTTCAACAATACCGAATCTTGATAAGACTTAGGCTGATCACGGAACAAGCCCTCACTCGGAACGCTGACAACGCGCACAGCGATACCATCCTTACGCAACAACTCGGCACCCTCGATCAGAGTCGACACCTCCGAACCAGATGCAACCATCACAACCTGAGCCTTCGCCGAATCCATCACGATATATGCACCCTTCTGAGCCTGCTTAGCCTCCTCGCGGCGCGAGCAACTCAAAGCTGGGAGATTCTTTACATTCTGACGAGAGAAGATCAACGCCACAGGGCGCTTCTCTGCCATAGCGATCTGCCATGCAACAGCCGACTCCTCAGCATCCGCAGGACGAAGAACAACCATCGAACGCTCGCCCTGATGGTTACGCAACTGCTCCATCAATCTAATCTGCACCTCATGCTCAATAGGCTGGTGCGTAGGACCATCCTCACCCACACGGAATGAGTCATGCGACCAGATGTAGATCACCTTCAAACGCATCAACGCCGAAAGACGGATCGCTGGCTTCATATAATCCGAGAATACGAAGAATGTAGCACAAGCTGGGATAACACCACCATGCAACGCCATACCGTTCATGATACAAGCCATCGTAAGCTCAGCAACACCTGCTTGGAAGAACTGACCTGTGAAATCACCCTTCTCGAAAGCCTTAGTCTTCTTCAAGAAGCCATCTGTCTTATCTGAATTGCTGAGGTCTGCCGATGCCACGATCATATTCTCAACCTTCTCGGCATATACACCGAGCATTGTAGCCGAAGCAACACGTGTAGCTGTATCAGGCTTAACCTCAACCTTGTTATAATCAATATCTGGAAGTTCTCCTGACAAGAAGCGGTTCAACTTACGTGAAAGTTCCTTATTCTGCTGACGCCACTCTGCCTCTTGAGCCTTAATCTCTGCAGCCCAAGCCTTCAACTCCTCACGGCGAGCCTGATAGATCTCGGCAGTCTCGTCAAAGATCTGGAATGGGTTTTCTGCATCACCACCGAGATTCTTGACAGTAGCAACCAAGTCAGCACCCGCACCCGACAATGGCTGACCGTGAGTCGAAACCTTACCCTCGAAGCTCTCGCCATCGGCACCACAAGCACCCTTAGCCATGATTGAATGACCAATGATCAACGTAGGCTTCTCAGTCTGTGCATTAGCATCAACGAGCGCAGCACGCAACTCATCCACATTGTGTGCATCCGCCTCTATCACATGCCAACCCCACGCTCTATACTTTGCCACAACATCCTCCGAGTCGATTTCATCAACCTTTGTCGAAAGCTGTACGTTGTTAGCATCATAATACATGATCATATTCGAGAGACCCAAGTGTCCTGCAATTCGACCAACGCCCTGAGAGATCTCCTCCTGCACAGCGCCGTCCGAAATAAAGACATAAGTCTTATGAGCCATCCACTCACCGAAGCGAGCAACCATAAAACGCTCCACGATAGCAGCGCCGACAGCCATAGCATGACCTTGACCCAATGGGCCCGAAGTATTCTCCACGCCATGCATCACATCCACCTCTGGGTGACCAGGAGTGATGCTACCCCACTGACGGAAATTCTTCAGATCCTCCATCTGATAGAAGCCCGAAAGCATCAATACAGAATAGAGCATAGGCGACATGTGGCCTGGATCGAGGAAGAATCTGTCACGGAATGGATAGGCAGGATTCTCTGGATCAAAATGGATAAACTCTGAATAGAGCAAATTGATAAAATCAGCACCACCCATAGCGCCGCCTGGGTGACCCGATTTAGCCTTTTCAACCATAGCAGCAGCCAAAATACGGATGTTATCTGCCGCCTTGTTTAGTTTAGAGTTAGCGAACATATATTTGATTACTTATTTCCAATTATACAAATATAGCACAAATTTCTTAACTCACCTGCTTAAGTTGCAAAAAATTCGATCCTTCGATGCGCTTTTTTGCATAATCAAGCTCAAGAGTATACTCCTTTGCCTCGGAAGAGGGCAGATCGAACATCACATCGGTCACTATCGCCTCACAAATCGAGCGCAAACCGCGAGCGCCCAACTTATACTCATCAGCCTTCTCAACGATATAATCCAACACCTCTGGTGCAAACTTAAATTCCACACCATCCATCGCAAAGAGCTGTTCATATTGCTTGACGATAGCATTCTTAGGCTCGGTCAAAATTTTACGCAAAGCCTCCACCGTCAGCGGCTGCATATATGTCAACACAGGCAATCGACCCACCAACTCAGGGATCAAACCGAACGACTTAAGATCTTGCGGCATGATATACTTCATCAGATTCTCACGATCAACCTGCAACGAGTTCTGCACGCCATAACCGATCGCTCGTGTATTAAGTCGCTGAGCAATCTTCTTCTCGATACCATCGAACGCACCGCCACAGATAAAGAGAATATCTTTTGTATTTACCTGAATAAATTTCTGATCTGGGTGCTTGCGACCGCCCTGCGGTGGTACGTTAACTACCGTACCTTCCAAGATCTTCAGCAAAGCCTGCTGCACACCTTCGCCCGACACATCGCGTGTGATGCTCGGATTATCGCCCTTGCGAGCGATTTTATCTATCTCATCTATAAATACGATTCCACGCTCAGCGGCCTTCACATCGTAATCGGCCACCTGCAACAGACGCGAAAGGATACTCTCCACATCCTCTCCCACATATCCCGCCTCGGTCAATACCGTAGCATCAACGATGGTAAACGGTACATTCAATACTCGCGCAATGGTACGTGCCATCAGCGTCTTACCCGTTCCCGTTGGACCGACAAGCACGATATTCGACTTATCAATCTCCACATCGCTATGCATGCCTTGTTCGCGGCTCAAGATACGCTTGTAGTGGTTATACACCGCTACCGACATATATCGCTTTGCGTCATCCTGACCAATCACATACTGATCCAACACAGCCTTAATCTCTTGAGGTTTCATCAGCTTCTCCCAGCTCAACGACTCCTCCCGACTATTAGTCTTGCTCTTTCCAGCAACAAGCTCACTCTCGCGCAGGAGCTGATAGCCTCGATCCACACAATTATTGCAGATATTCGAGCCATCCACACCCTGAAACATCAGAGCCACATCACTACGCTTCGCACCGCAAAACGAGCAACAATCCTCTTGACCTCGGCCTGTTCCTTTATGTTTATTTGCCATATTAAAATTCCTTACTTGGTGCTTATTTACCTTTCGACAGAAATAATCAGCATCACCCCATTACTTCGAGCGCTTACCCAACACCGTATCAATCAATCCATACTCCTTAGCCTCTGCCGATGTCATCCAATAATCACGATCGGCATCACGCTCAATCTTCTCAATATCCACGCCAGAGTGAGTCGAAAGAATCTCATAAAGTTCTTTTTTGGTCTTCATGATCTCGCGAGCCGTAATCTCGATATCGGAAGCCTGACCCTGAGCGCCACCCAATGGTTGATGAATCATGATACGCGAATGTGGCAATGCCGAGCGCTTGCCCGCAGCACCCGCAGTGAGCAACACCGCACCCATCGAAGCTGCCAAACCTGTACAGATCGTAGCCACATCGCTCGAAATGAGCTGCATGGTATCATAAATACCCAAACCTGCCGACACCGAGCCACCTGGCGAGTTGATATAGATCTGAATATCTTTCGATGGATCAACCGACTCCAAAAACAACAACTGAGCCTGAATGATATTAGCCGCATCATCATAGATCGGAGCGCCCAAAAAGATGATTCGATCCATCATCAGACGCGAAAATACATCCATCGTAGCGACATTCAACTGACGCTCCTCGATAATTGTTGGCGAGACGTATGCCGACTGTATCGAATTAAAATCATGCAATTTCAGACTACTGATACCGCAATAACCTCTGGCATACTTTTCAAATTCACTCATATTACTTATATTTAAATAGGTAAGACGACCTAAAAGTTCTCTACCTCTCAGCCCCTCCTGCGCAAGAGGCGCCCGACCAATACGTTCCCGATTCTACAGCAAGGCGTACTCAAGAGATATCAAACCCTAAAAACTAAAAATTGGACTCTGCAAACATTACGCCCAGAGTCCAATTAAAAATTATCTCGACACTCTTCGGCCCTTAATTTTCATCAAGGACTAAGCGTTCGATTCGGCGGAATTACATCTCCTGTGCCAACTTAGCAAACTCCTCTGATGATACAGACTTGTTAGAGACCTTGATCTGAGACTTCACATACTCAACCACCTTCAACTCATAGAGCTTCTCATAGATCTTCTGTGACTGCTCCTTGTTCTGAAGGATCTGCTTAGAGAAGTTAGCAAGCATCTCCTCTGGTGCAGAAGGCATACCGTACTGAGCAAACTGAGCCTTTGCAAACTCCTTAGCCTCAGCCTCTACCTCCTCCTGACTTACGCGCAACTCTGCTGTATCGATAAAGTGCTTCTGGATGTAGTTCCATGTAAACATCTTGATGAAGCCGTCAAAGTCCTTCTCGATATCCTCCATAGTGAACTTACCCTCGTTGATAGTGAACAACCAGCGCTTCAAGAATGCCTCTGGCATCTGCAACGCAGCCTTCTCCATCAAGAAGTTACGAACACGGATAGTGAAGAGGTAATCAGACTCGCGCTTAAGCTCAGTCTCGATCTCTGCCTCAAGATATTTGTTCAACTCCTCCTCTGATGTGATGTTACCAGCAGGGAATGCCATCTTGAAGAACTCCTCGTTGAGCTCTGGATTAGCGAACTGACGGATCTGCTTGATCTTCATCGAGAACTTAGGGTTGATTGACTCCAACTCCTCCTCCTTAACCTGAAGGATTGAAGCACGCTGAGATGGTGTCTTGTAAAGCTCGTTAACGTCAACATCCATTGTATCGCCAACCTTCTTGCCGAGGAACATTGCACGCTCCTCATCGCTCATTGAGATCAAACCAACGTAAGCGTCCTCGATACGGATCTCGCCGTTATCCAAGATAACAGTCAACGCCTCGTCCTTCTCAACCTTCTCAACATCTACCAAACGACCATAGCGGCGCAAGTAGTTATCCTTGTAAGCATCGACCATCTTGCTGTCGATCTTGATCTTGTTATAAGTGAGCTTATCATCCTTTGTAAGAGCTACCTCGATCTTTGGAGCCTCACCGATCTCAAACATAAACTCATGCTCGGTGTTGTTCTCGAAATCGAAATCACCCTGCTCGTCTGATGGGATAACATCGCCTACATACTCGATACCCTCCTTCTGCAAATACTCGAACACTGAGTTTGATGCAATACGGTATGACTGCTCAGCTACTGCACCCTTGCCGTACATCTTGCGCACAATACCCATAGGCACCATACCTGGACGGAATCCAGGAACATTTGCCTTACGCTTGTAGTCACGCAACATCTTATCAACTGCCTCTGCATAATCTGCCTCTGCAACGAGTACCTTCAAAATCGAAGTACCTGCTTCACGCTGTTCTCTTGTAATCTTCATAATTTGGTTTGTTATTTATCTTATTTCCTCTTTTTCATTGCCAATTCGGAGTGCAAAGGTAATTAATTTTATATTAATTAGAACCTTTTGAGTGTTATTTTATTTTTCATCTGTTACTTTTAAGGCCAAAACAGCACTTTTTAACCGCAAAAAAGGGGATTATTCAACCTAAAAATTGAATCCCCCTCTATTTTCAATCCACAATCCTCACTCAATTACCGCCTTCACCCTCCAACTCGATACTCGCGTTTGCGATAAAGTTGATCTCGCAACTGCGGTTTAAAGCCCGCCTCACGAATAGCCTGCTGGATACCCTCTGCATCGAACTGATTGTGTGCTCCTGCGCTTGAGACCACATTCTCTTCGATCATAATTGATCCCATATCATTAGCTCCACTATGCAGAGCCAACTGAGCCGTAGGTTTACCCACCGTTAGCCACGATGCCTGTATATTTGGTATATTACACAATATCAGACGACTAACAGCTATGATTCTGATGTATTCCAACGCCGAGAAATGTGATACCACACCTTCCCGTTCAAGTCTTGTCCCCGATGAGCGGAAGATCCAGGGAATAAATGCCAAAAAGCCGTAATTTCCCTCAGGACAACGCGCCTGCAAATCACGTATAGTCAGCAGATGATCCACTCTCTGATGCGGAGTCTCCAAATGACCATACATCATCGTTGCCGAAGTGGCCAAATTCATCTCATGCGCTTCGTGCATCACCTCGATCCACTCCTCCACGCTCGGTTTAGCTGGCGAAATAGCCTTACGCACCTGAGGATCAAGTATTTCCGCACCAGCACCAGGCAAAGAATCCAATCCCGCCGCAACCAATCTTTCTAAAGCTCTGCGTGAGGTAATCCCGCTAACTTTTGCAATATGAGCAACTTCGGGCGCTCCGAGAGCGTGCAAGCGCACATTAGGATACAAGCGTTTCAACTCCGAAAACAACTCCTCATAAAACTCAATTCCCAATTTTGGATGCAATCCGCCCTGCAAAAGTAACTGATCGCCACCCAATTCAAGCATACGATCAATTTTGGAACGATACTGCTCTATGGTAGTGATAAAAGCCTTCTCCGTCTCATGTGGCTTGCAATGGAAATTACAAAACTTACATCCTGAGATACAGACATTTGTGATATTCACATTACGATCTATCTGCCATGTAACCACCTCAGGGTCTGCAACAACACTGCGCCTTACATCATCGGCCACCGCCGCCAATCTCTCAAGTGGAGCCTCATCCCACAGCCAATATGCCTCCTCGCGGCTGAGCATGGCGCGATCGCGCACCTTAGAAAATATCTCGGCTGCTTTCATTATCTTTTAGCACTTACAATTAACTCAAAATCTATCGTGCGGCGGCGCATATCCACACCCTTGACACGAATCCACACCTCATCACCAAAGGCAATACGGCGACCCGAAGCACGTCCGACAACCTCGAAACGAGCCTCATCATACATATAGAAATCGCCCTGATCTATAACCGAATATGTCCAGCCCGCCT
>CAYTGT010000028.1:0-11526 GCA_964437405.1 uncultured Alistipes sp. | reverse complement strand
AGGTGGCGGTGAATAACCGTAAATTGCGTGATTGCAAGGTGCATTTGACCGATAGTAAGAACCCTTTGGCCGAGAAGACTATGATTTTCATCACTGAGGGTCTTTCGGCGATGGGCCCTATCACCCAGACGCGCGATGCGATGACTCAAGCGGTATTCTGCTTGCGAGGAAAGCCTCTGAACTGCTATGGCCTGACAAAAAAGGTGGTTTATGAAAATGAGGAGTTTAACCTTTTGCAGTCGGCGCTCAATATCGAGGATGGATTGGAGAATCTGCGATTCAATAAGGTGATTATCGCAACCGATGCCGATGTGGATGGTATGCACATCCGTCTGTTGATGACATCGTTTTTTGTGCAGTTCTTCCCAGAGTTGATTCGTGCAGGACACCTCTACATCTTGCAGACTCCTCTGTTCCGCGTGCAGAATAAGAAGGAGAATTTCTATTGCTACACCGATGAGGAACGTCAGCGAGCAATCAAAAAGTGTGGTGCAAGTGCCGAGATCACCCGATTCAAGGGTTTGGGAGAGATCTCTCCTGAGGAGTTTAAGGATCTCATAGGCGAGAATATGCGTCTTGATAAGGTGCGACTTACGAAGGATGATCCCATCAAGGATATGCTGGAGTTCTATATGGGAAAAAACACCTTTGAACGACAGAATTTCATCGTAAATAACCTCCGTATAGAGGAAGATATCGAAGAGCAAATAGCGTAACGAATAAAAGCATAAGCTAAAGCATAGATGGCAGAGCAGAAAGATATAATCGAAGAGACAGCGATTGAAGGTGCAACTTCGGAGCAGATGGAGCAGTTTGGAGAGTCTGAGCAGACGGCTGCAGCGGTGGATGCCGAGACGCAGTTGGAAGCAGAGTCGGAGTCTGCAACGTCAGCGGAGTCAAGACCTCAGACTGTGAGTAAATTTGATCGTCTGATGGGCGAGGATAGCGTCAGAAAACTGACGGGCATGTATAAGAATTGGTTCTTGGACTATGCTTCGTATGTTATTCTGGAACGTGCTGTGCCTCATATTGACGATGGACTAAAGCCTGTGCAGCGCCGTATCCTGCATACGATGAAGAAGCACTGTGCCGAGGGTGTGCGTACCAAGGTGCAGAGTATCGTTGGTGATGTGATGAAGTATCACCCTCATGGTGATGCTTCGATTAAGGATGCATTGGTGCAGTTGGGTCAGAAGGGCTTGTTGATTGACACTCAGGGTAACTGGGGTAATATTTTGACGGGCGATGATGCAGCGGCGGGTCGATACATTGAGGCGCGTTTGTCGAAGTTCGCTTTGGATGTGGTCTATAACAACAAGACAACCGAATGGATGCGCTCGTATGATGGCCGCAACGAGGAACCTGTAACTCTGCCTGTGAAGTTCCCATTGTTGTTGGCTCAAGGTACCGAGGGTATTGCTGTTGGCTTGGCTTCAAAGATTCTGCCTCATAACTTCAACGAACTGATCTCTGCCAGCATAGCTCACCTGCGTGGCGAGGATTTCCAACTCCTGCCCGATTTCCCGACAGGTGGTTTGATGGATGCCAGTCGCTATAACGATGGTTTGCGAGGTGGCGCGGTGAAGGTGCGTGCGCGTATCTCAAAAATCGACAAGCGTACGTTGGCCATCACCGAGATACCGTTCACTACCACTTCGGAGTCTATCAAGGAGTCGATCTTGAAGGCTAATGAGAATGGTAAAATTAAGATCAAGAGGGTAGACGACTTGACAGCTGACAAGGTGGAGATTATAATTCATGTTGCCAACGATGAGTCAAGCGACAAGACTATAGATGCACTATATGCATTTACTTCGTGCGAAATCTCTATCTCGCCTAACTCTTGCGTGATTATGGATGAGAAGCCATGTTTTATGGGTGTTAAGGATATCTTGCGCCACTCGGCTGACCATACACGCTATTTGTTGGGTCGCGAATTGGAGATTCGTTTGGATGAGCTGAACGAGGCATGGCATGCTGCATCGTTGGAGCGTATCTTTATCGAGAATAAACTCTATGAATTGATCGAGGGTCGCCGTACTCCTGAGGAGGCTTATGCTGCCGTTGATAAGGGCTTGGAGCCATTCAAAAAGTTGTTGCGCCGCGAGGTTACGCAGGACGATGTGAAGCGATTGACGGAGCTGAAGTTTATCCGTATTTCACGTTTTGATAAGGATAAGAACGACAACGAGATCAAGCGAATCGAGGCCGATATCGAGGCTACAAAATACGATCTTGCATATCTGACCGACTATGCGATTGCATACTATAAGCGTATCGGCGAAAAATATGGCAAGGGTCATGAGCGTAAGACTGAAATACGTGAATTTGACGTGATTGAGGCTACAAAAGTTGCTGTGACAAATGCTAAATTGTATGTCGATCGTGCAGAAGGCTTCTTTGGTATCGGTAAGAGCATGAAGGATGCAGAGTTTGTCTGCGATTGTAGCGATATTGATGATGTGATTGTGATCCTGAAGGATGGTCGTTATGTCATCACAAAGGTGGGAGATAAGGCCTACTTCGATAAAAATATCTACTACATCGGCGTCTTTAAGCGAAACGATGAACGAACCATATACAATGTCCTCTATCGTGATGGTCGCGGTGGTGCAATCATGATGAAACGATGTGCCATCAAGAGTATCACTCGCGACAAGGAGTATGATCTGACGAAGGGAACGCCTAAGAGCGATATTCTCTATATGTCGGTAAATCCTAATGGAGAAGCTGAGGTGTTGAGAGTATATTTCCGTCCGCGCCCACGATTGAAGAAGGTGATAACAGATTTGGACTTCTCGACAATAGCAATCAAGGGCCGATCAGCAGCAGGAAACCTCTTCTCACGTTATAGCATCCACAAAATTGTGGTCAAAGAGCGTGGAACATCTACTTTGGGAAGTCAGAATATCTGGTATGATGAGGATATTCGCCGACTCAACACCGATGGCCGTGGCGTTTTGCTTGGCGACTTCAAGGGTGATGACAAAATTGTGGTGTGGACTTCAAAGCACCAATATTACATCACAGGTTTTGGCGTAGATCAGCACTTCCCTGATGAGACCATCCGTGTCGAGAAGTATATGGCAGGTCGTGTATATAGCTTGTGCTACTTCGATAAGGAGCAGAAGTATTACTATATGAAACGCTTCCAATTAGAGCCGAGTGAGAAGATGCTTCCGTTCTTGGATGATGAGGCTACGATGGAGTTTGTGGCGATCACCAACCGCGAGGGGGCAACATTGGTAGTGGAATATAAGGGTGCTCATGCGTCACGTCCGCAAGATGAGATAGATGTAGATAGCTTTATCGGTGTGAAGAGCCACCGCGCTAAGGGTAAGCGAATCACAACCTATGATGTAGCTTCGCTCCGATTTGTTGAGCCAGAGATTGTAGAGAAGCCACTTTCGGAGGAGTCAGATGCCGATAACGGTGAGGATGTGGCAAATCTCGATAGTGTCGATATGGAGAGCATAGCTCAGCCTATGGATGATGATTCTGTTGTTCAGATGCAGGTCGAGGATGCGGCGCAGGATACAAACGTGGTAGTGATAGATTCGGAGCAACTAAACCTCTTTTAATTCTTGAGAGATGAAGATCTTTTTAGTAGGATACATGGGTTGCGGTAAAAGTTCGCTCGGTCGTAAAATTGCAAAGGCGGCAGAGATGCGTTTTGTCGATATGGATTCGATGATCGAGGAGCGAGAGGGTGCATCGGTGAGTGATATTTTTGCCTATGCTGGTGAGGAGTATTTCCGCCGTGCGGAGCGTAATCTGATCGAGGAGTTGGCCGAGCAGAGTGAAGATATGGTTATCTCGACAGGTGGCGGAGTCCCCACATGGCAGGATAATATGGAGCGTATGAACTCTATCGGTGAGTGTTTCTATTTACGCCGTTCTGCTCAGCAGATAGCCTCTCGTTTGAGTCCGCATGGTCGTTATAAGCGACCTAAATTGAGGGGGTTGAATGATGAGGAGTTGGTCGAGTTTATGACTCGAAATATGGCCGAACGAGAGCCATTTTATATAAAGGCTGAGCATGTGGTAGAGTGTGAAGATAAGAGTGACGAAGCACTCGTTGAATATATTTTAGGAGCAATAAAAAACGATGAATAATAATCCGATTGGTGTATATGATTCTGGATTTGGTGGTTTGTCGGTGTGGCGCGAGCTACATCGGGCATTGCCAAACGAGTCGTTGTTATACCTCGGAGATGGTAAAAATTGCCCCTATGGTTCGCAGAGCGTTGAGCGTATTCGCTCCCATGCCGAATATGCAGTGCGAGAATTGGTGAGGTGTGGCGCTAAATTGGTGGTAGTTGCTTGCAATACCGCTACCGCGGCTGCTATTGCTCACCTAAGAGCAACATTTTCGGATATTCCAATAGTCGGATTGGAGCCTGCAATAAAACCTGCTTGTTTGGAGACTAAAAGTCATGTGGTCGGGGTTTTGGCTACTGAGCGAAGTCTAAAAGGCGAAAAGTTCCTCAATACGTTGGCTAAATATGGCGAAGGGGTAGAGGTGATCAAGAGTGTCGGCGAAGGTTTTGTCGAGGCCGTTGAGTCCAATCTCGAAGATGATCCTCAAACTGAGGCGATGGTTAGGCGTGTTGTCGAGCCGATGATCAGCCGAGGAGCGGATATTATTGTTTTAGGCTGTACGCATTATCCGTTTTTGCGTCATGTGATAGAGCGAGTGGTGGGACAACGAGGTGTCCGCATCATAGATTCGGGTGAGGCGGTGAGTAAACGAGTTGAGAGTTTGCTCAACGAATACGATATCAGAGCCTCGGTCGATAATCAGGCTCGATTGGAATTTAAAACATTTGCTAATGAGGAGTATCGACAAAAACTCATAGCAAAGGCTTTGGAGAGATAATCAACTATTATAAAAACATTTGAATCTTAAATTCAGATTTGGATATGGCACAACAAACAAAAAAAAGATATAGTAAAAGCAAGACACAGAACGTAACTCCGCAACCCTCGTCAAATGACAACGCGTTGTGGATTATTGGTTTTGTACTGTTGGTCTTTGGTGTATTTGCATCGGTTTCAACACTTTCTCACTTCTTTAATTGGGCTTCGGATCTATCGGCACTCAATAACGATGAGTCGCTGACGGGTATGACTGTTCCGTTTGAAAATATTTGTAGCGGAGCAGGTGCACGTGTAGCCTATTGGGTGGTGGATTGCTCGTTTGGTATCTTTGGATTGATAATCCCTGTGGTGTTGACCGTTTTGGGATGGCGCATGATTCGCAAACAGCCTTTGCATCTCAACCACTTTGCGCTTAGTGCGGCATTATTGGTGATCATGGGATCTTTGACTTTGGGTCTTGTGGCCTCTAAGACAGAGATGCCTTACGATATTGGTGGAATACTCGGTCACGCTTGTGCAGAGTATCTCTCAAGTGCAATCGGAGTCTTCGGAACGTTACTTGTGATGTTAGTTGGTTGGATCTTGACAGGAGTCTTTATCAACCGCAACTTTATCCAGACCGTAAACCGAGCCAGCGATACTGTGGTAAATCAGAGTGAACGAATTGTATCGGTAGTGAAGGATAAAGTTGTTCGCCGCAAGGGTGACGATGGTGAAGAGGAAGAGACTGATGATGAGGTGGATGAAGAAACGGAAGAGACTGTGGAGGAGCATGATGAGGTAATTCCAGAGGCGGAGCAACCAGTCGTGTTACCGCATGTCGTGCCATCTCAAATTACGACACAGCCTGTGGAGAGAGAGTTTATAGCAAATAATGCTCCTGAGCAAACAGTGGTGTCGGCACCATCGGTGAGCGTTGATGGGAATAAGCCAATGACGATGAATGACTATTTGGCACGTGCACGTGAGACTCAGATTGGTAATCCTACCGTTGAGTCGGAGTTTGCGGGCAATAAGTTTGTGCAAGATGATGAGTCGGAGTTTTATGTTGAGGATATAAATGCAGGCGTGACAGCTCAGCCGCAGGTGGCCGATAGCGATGTGTTAGCGGATGATGACGATTTCTACATCAATGAGAATGGTATTATCGTAAAACCCAATAAGGGAGCTGAACTCAATCCGATCAATGTCGGTGTACTGCTCGGTCAGGGTGGCGTTGCGACAGCAAATAATACGGCAACTCCGAATAATAATTTTCGAGAATCGGTTGTTGCAGGTGATTCTGAGTTTACGGTTATAGACATCAATAAAGAACCATCAACGGGACAATCAACAGGAACTACTACGCAAGGAGCGTTGCAGGATAGTGCAAGTGGTAATTCGCAATCTTATGAGCTCTCGCCGCAAAATACTACTCAAACTCCTATACAGCAGACTCATGTTGTCGGGGGAACCGAGTTTGTTGTATCTGATATGTCGGCTTCGCGCCAATCGACAACGCAGCCTCGTGGTGCAGAACATAACGAGCAGCATGAGCCCGAAGGTGATGGTGGCATAGTTGTGACGGTGCATGAACCTAAACCTCGCCAGATGGATGAAGAGGATATAGATAATACGCTCTATAATCCACTTCGAGACTTGGAGAACTACCAAAAACCATACGTCTCGTTATTGGAGGATTATAAATCGCCACACAAGGTGAGCGATGCCGAGATTTATGATAATAAGTGCCGAATCACACAGACTCTGAAAGATTTTGGTATTCCGATTAGTGATATCTCAGCGACAGTGGGTCCGACTGTGACGCTCTATGAGATTGTGCAGGCTCAAGGTGTAAAGATCTCTAAGGTAGAGGGCTTGGAGAAGGATATCGCGCAGAGTTTGAGGGCTTTGGGTATCCGTATCATTGCGCCAATCCCAGGTCGTGGTACTATTGGAATCGAGGTGCCGAATCGTGATAAGCAGATCGTTTCGATGTACTCGGCAATCTGCTCCGAGGAGTTTCAGCGTGCGAAGGCCGAGTTGCCAATCGTGATAGGCCGAACCATTCAGAACGAGAACTATACCTTCGATTTGGCTAAGATGCCTCACTTGTTGGTTGCGGGTGCTACGGGTCAGGGTAAGTCTGTGGGCTTGAATGCCATCATCACTTCGTTGCTCTTTAGTAAGCATCCTGCCGAGTTGAAGTTTGTGATGATTGACCCTAAGCAGGTTGAGTTTTCGATTTATAATAAACTTGAACGTCACTTCTTGGCGAAGATGGAGTCGGAGGACGAAGCTATTGTGACCGATCCAAAGAAGGCGGTATATGTACTCAACTCATTGGTGGAGGAGATGGGACAGCGTTTGGAGTTGTGTAAGATGGCAACGGCGCGTAATATCGTGGAGTATAACGAAAAGTTTACTTCTCGCCGCTTGAATCCTCAAAAGGGACACCGCTTCTTGCCTTACATCGTGGTGATTGTGGATGAGTTTGCAGATTTGATCATGACTGCTAAGGAGGTCGAGGTGCCTGTGATGCGTTTGGCTCAGAAGGCGCGTGCTGTGGGAATCCATTTGATTATTGCGACTCAGCGTCCTGATGTGAAGATCATCACAGGAGGTATCAAAGCCAACTTCCCTGCACGAATTGCCTTTCGCGTGATGCAGATGATCGACTCGCGTACGATTATCGACCAACCAGGAGCAAATCAGCTCATTGGTCGTGGCGATATGCTTTTCTCGAAGGATGGCGAGTTGACCCGTATCCAATGTGCTTTGGTGGAGACAAAGGAGGTTGAACGTCTGGTTGATTTTGTGTCGAAGCAACAAGGCTATCCTGATGCCTACGCTTTGCCTGATTATGCCCCTGAAGGTGGTGACGGATCGGGTGGCGGCATGAGCGATATGGAGAGCGGTGCGCCCGTAAAGTATGATGTTTTGTTTGGTGAGGTGGCACGTGCGGCTGTGAGCAATGGTATAATCTCAACTTCGGGTATTCAGCGTACCTATGAGGTGGGCTTTAACCGTGCGGGTCGTATCATGTTGCAGTTGGAGCGTGCAGGAATCGTAGGCCCACAGGTGGGGGCGAAACCTCGTGAGATAAAGTATTACGATCTGCCATCTTTGGAGGCTAAATTGCAGGAGTTGGGAGTATTTTAACGAAAATGCTTCAGCGAATATACTTCCGAAGGCATCGAATACGTTTTTATAAAAAAACTTTAAAGTTCTCTATGCGTAAACTATTGTTGATATTGGTGGCTTTTATAATGCTGCACTCGATGGCTTTGGCTGATGAAGGTGCTGCAGAGGGTGTGAAGCGTGTGAAAGCCTATGTCGAGAAGTTGGGTCGCTATGAAGTGCGGTTTAATGTCTTGGCAGGGGAGTTGATATATGTCGGCCAATATCATGTAGATGGCGATTCATATTATATCCAGATGGATAATGTCGAGGTCTATTCCGATGGCAAGGTGCGTCATGAGGTAGATAATGAGCGCAAGGAGGTGAGTATAGATGTGATGGATAGTGAGAGCCGCAATATACTGGATAACCCTACACGTTGTTTCGATTTCGCTGAGTCGGAGTATCGATCGGAGATTCAGAGTCGAAAAGATGGCGAGTTGACTATATTTCTGCATGCGACTGATCCCGATGTCGAGGGCGATATATATTTGACAATAGAGGAGAAGAGTGGTAAGCCTCGTAAAATTGTCTATCGACTCTATGATGATGAGGTAGAAGTTACGATTGACTCCATTGCCACAGTTAAACAACCTCTCAAAAAGTTCTCGAAAAACCAATATAGAGGCTACGAAATAGTGGACTTTAGATAATTATTAGAAGGTTTTTTGACGTTGTATAACCCATCGCTTTTACCGCATCTGTAACAGGTGTTTTATGGGTGAAAAAGTAGTTTAGCTAAAAAGCGTAACAAGACTAATTCTGCATGTCACTACACCGAGCCTTTAGGCGAGGATTGTAGTCTCTAATAGCGGAATAAGTGTGGAGATTCCAATCATCACTCACGTTAAGTTCGTGATGTGGAATGACAAAAGTATAATCATAAAACTAATATCCCCCCCCCTCGTAAGAAAATCACTATTAATCCATATAGCTATGAAATCAAGAATGTTATTGATTTTTGCAGCACTACTAATTGTGGGCTGTGCATCGGCACCTGTATCACCGCAGATGGTAAAATCGAAAATCGTGGAGGAGGGCGGTACAGGCCCATATAAAGTTGTGATGTACGAGGCGGCTGATCTGCAGGCTCATACTATTTTTGTTCCGCAGGATCTTTCGCCTTTCGGTAAGAAAAATCCGTTGCCCGTCATGGTGTGGGGAAATGGTGCTTGCACAAACTCGCCGTGGGAACACTTTAAATTCTTGAATGAGATTGCATCTCATGGCTTTTTGGTGATTGCTACGGGATATATCCCGATGGAGGAGAAGCCATATCAAGGCCCGATGTCAACTTCGGCTCAGCAGTTGGAGTCGATTGATTGGGCTACTAAGCAAAATAATGATTCGAAGAGTCCATTCTATAATAGAATTGATTTAGAGGCGATTGCGGCGGCTGGAATGTCTTGCGGCGGCTTGCAGACTTTGGATAACGCAACCGATGAGCGTATTGCGACCATTATGATTATGAATAGCGGGCTCTTTATCAACCCTGCGATTGCAATGCCCAATATGCCGATGCCTCATAAAGAGCGTTTGCAGGAGATAAAAGTTCCTGTGATTTACATTTTGGGTGGCAAGGAGGATATTGCTTATGAAAATGGTATGGATGACTTTAAGCGTATTAAAACAGTTCCAGCATTTGTCGCAAATTATCCTGTGGGTCATGGTGGAACATACCGTCAGCCTCATGGCGGAGAGTTTGTAGTGCCTGCATTGGCGTGGCTGAAGTGGCAGTTGCAAGGCGATAAGGAGTCGGCCAAACTCTTCGAGGGTAAGCCTTGCGGCCTTGCCGAGCGTGATGGATGGACGGTGGATAAAAATGAACTGATTGATTAGCTAAGGAGAAATAATGCATTAGATACGAGATGGATTGCCAATAATTCATAGGGCAATCCATTTTTTTGCGATTTTTTTGAAAAAATAAGGTTTCAGAAGTCTGATTCTTTCCGACAGGAGGTCGGTAAAATTTTTAAAACGCTTTAAATCGCCTGAAAATGGGCAAAAATGGGGTGTTTTGTAATATTATTATAGGTAAATAGTGAAAAAAAGGCCGTCAGAATTGTTTATTTGCCGAAAAAGGAGTAATTTTGCTTAATTGAAAGAGTGTGCTTTGGGCACTAATTTTATAAAGTAGATAAAATGTTGACTGAAGAAGAAAAGAAAGACGGTATGGTGGGTAGAATTATACCTATCAATATCGAAGAGCAGATGAAGTCAGCCTATATCGATTACTCGATGTCGGTGATCGTTTCGCGTGCCTTGCCAGACGTGCGAGATGGTTTGAAGCCTGTGCATCGCCGTATTCTCTATGATATGAGTGCTGAGCTGAACCTCTATTCGGATAAGCCAACCCGTAAGTCTGCGCGTATCGTGGGAGATGTACTCGGTAAGTTCCACCCACACGGTGATAGCTCGGTTTATGAGGCTATGGTACGTATGGCTCAGGAGTGGGCGATGCGTTATCCACTCGTGGAGGGTCAGGGTAACTTCGGCTCGATGGATGGTGATAAGGCTGCGGCGATGCGTTATACTGAGGCTCGTATGCAAAAGATCACCGATGAGGTTATGGCCGACATCGAGAAGGAGACAATAGATTGGACTACCAACTTCGATGATACTATCAAGGAGCCAACCGTATTGCCAACGAAGATTCCATTGTTGTTGGTTAATGGTGCGAGCGGTATCGCAGTAGGTATGGCGACAAATATGGCACCTCACAACTTGGGCGAGGTGGTTGACGCATGTTGTGCATACGTTGACAATCCTGAGTGTGAGTGCGAGGAGTTGCTTAAGTATGTTAAGGGCCCAGACTTCCCTACGGGAGCATTGATTTATGGTTACGAGGGTGTTAAGGAGGCTCTGTTGACAGGTCGTGGTCGCGTGATTATGCGTGCCCGTACCGAGATTGAGACTACTGAGTCGGGTCGCGAGTGTATCGTTGTAACAGAGATCCCATACATGGTTAACAAGGCCGAGATGATCAAGAAGATCGGTCAGATGGTTAACGAGAAAAAGATCGAGGGAATCTCATATATCAACGATGAGAGTGATCGTAAGGGCTTGCGTATCACGATCTTCGTAAAGAAGGATGCTTCGGCAAATGTGGTACTCAACACATTGTTCAAGAACACCGAGTTGCAGACTTCATTTGCGGTGAATAATATCGCATTGGTCAATGGCCGTCCGATGTTGCTTAACTTGAAGGATCTAATCAAGCACTTTGTGGAGCATCGTCACGATGTCGTTGTACGCCGTACACGCTTCGACTTGAAGAAGGCACAGGAGCGTATGCACATTGTGCAGGGCTTGCTTATCGCTCAGGATAATATTGACGAGGTGGTTCATATCATCCGTTCTTCGAAGAGCGTTGATATAGCAAAGCAGACGCTTCAGGAGCGTTTCGGCTTGAGCGAGATACAGTCTGCGGCCATCGTGGATATGCGTCTGCGTGCGTTGACAGGCTTGGAGCGTGATAAGCTGGAG